>JAITMT010000189.1 GCA_031277235.1 Tannerella sp. | reverse complement strand
TATACCTGCCAAGCCGGGTATTCACCGTATAAATATTGCCGTTCGCGAATTGGTTTCGTACATAGACTGGCCCTTCTTTTTCACGGCTTGGCGCATGAGTGCGAAGTTCGGCAACCGGGCTTTCTTGACAAATTACGGCGGCGGTCGCGAAGAATGGATGCGGCAATTCGCAGATTCAGATCCTGAAAAAGCGGAGGAGGCGCGGCATTTGTACAGCGAAGCCCGGCGGATATTGGATGAAATCGTTTCCAATAAAGATGTTGAATGTAAGGCTGTTGTAGGTTTATTTCCGACTTTTTCAACAGGAGACAGCATTGTTGTCAATGAAGAAATCGTTTTTCCCATGTTAAGGCAACAAACGCCTAATGAACAGGGACTTTGCCTGTCGCTGGCGGATTTTGTGCTGCCGCAAACCGACGGAAAAACCGATTATCTGGGCGCTTTTGCGATTACGGTTGCCGTTGACAGTCTCTATAAAAATGAAGAAGACGATTATCGCAAGATGCTGATGCAGAGCCTTTCAGACCGTTTGGCGGAAGCCTCCGCCGAATATCTGCACGAAATGGTGCGCAAAGAATACTGGGGCTATGCGCCGAACGAAAATCTCTCTGCCGAGGAACTGTTCAAGTCTCATTATCAGGGAATTCGTCCGGCAATCGGATATCCTTCGTTGCCCGACCAGAGTTTGATTTTCGATTTGGATAAACTGCTGAATATGAAAGAAACAGGAATCACGCTTACGGAAACAGGCGCCATGTCGCCAACCTCGTCGGTGGCGGGATTGTATTTCTCACATCCTGATTCTCAATATTTTATGATTGGAAAAATCTCGACGGAACAATTTGATGATTATGCCGCCGAAAGCGGAAAATCGAAAGAGTATTTGCAACAATTTCTTATACGAAATTTGAGTTAAGATGAAACCCTAACTCTGTCAGAATTGAACGTCAAGGAAACAAAATTTTATAAATTAACGGATAGTAAATGAGTATCCGTATATTCTCCTAAAATCCCGTTAGGGATGTAATATTGGTAGAACAAAGGGTAATTCCGACTTGATGTTGCAGAATTGCAATAGCGTTGTGATTGGCGAAACAGAAGAAATTTGGAGTAATTTATTAAGAGATTTCGCCAATAATCAACTGAAAAACATTTACAAAAACGATACAACAACCGACTTGAAAAATGTGCCAGCGACGATTACGGAAGTCTTTAGAAATTCCCTTGAATCGTTTCTGTCCCCAACAACTTCTCCGTATCCTTAATAAATTGCTGATAATCATATTTTTGTGTGGAAGTCAGCGAAAAAGTATCGGCTACGGATTGCGGCAAAATTTGATAGGCGGGCAGTTGTACCCAAACAGGTGTGTATGAGGTTTTTATCTGTAACGGCTGATTTTTCATTTTACTGACGTCCAACGTAACCAGAATGCCGCCGTCGCGGCGCCGCTCCCGCTGATTGGAGACTAAATTTCCTAATGAATAGACAGTTACGCTATTTTCGGTATATTCGATGGGCTGAACAACGTGCGGATGACTGCCGATAACGATCTCAGCGCCAAGCCGATGACACAAGGCAGCCAACTGTTTTTGTTCTCCGTCCGGTTTAGACTGATACTCGTTGCCCCAATGAAAAAAAACAATGACAGCATCCGTTTTTTGACGGTCAATCTGCAAAATATCATTTTTTATTGTTGTGGAATCCAACATATTGATAACCATCCCTTCCGGAACGGGCAAGCCGTTTGTGCTGTAGGTATAATTGAGTAAGGCTATTGTCAATCCGTTGATTTTCAGCATTAAAGGATAATTTGCAGCATATTGGGCGCTGTCCGTAAAAACGCCTGTATGTTTAATTTTCAGTGAATCAAGGATTTGCTGTGTTTTCACGACGCCTTTTGCCCAGCCGTCGAAAGCGTGATTATTCGCGAGAACGGCAACGTCAATCCCCGCACTGCCAACCGCTTCCAGCATTTCTTTCGGAGAACGGAACATGGGAAAACCAGTATAATTGTTTGACGTTGAAACCGTTGTTTCCAAATTGATAAAAGCCAAATCGGCATTTTCAAAAATCGGTCGGACGTAGCGAAAAGATTCCGAAAAATCCAAACTCCCGTCATTTTGCCGGGCGGCGCCGATTTGCGGCTGATGCGTCATCACGTCGCCTCCAAATGTCAGTCGCGCCCTTTTCGGCACGGCGTTCAGCATTTCCAAGGCAGCGCCCAGCCAAACGTCCACATCGGTCGAATAATGCGTGTTCTCCGCCCTTTTCTCCGAATCTCTTTTACCAAGTCGCACAACCACAGCGTTTTCGTCGGGAATCGCAAAAACATATTGCCCCAACATTCCGCGCAGATACGGAATTTTCATGCCGTTTTTCTGCAAAATCCAGAATTGATAGCCGTAGCGACGGTTTACGACTCCTCCGTCCTTTTCCACGACCAGGGAAGTATCGGGCGTAATTGCCTGACTGATATACTGTTCTGGAACGACCTGAATATCGTCCCATTTGCCGCCGTTGAGAATGAGTTGTCCGATCCGCGCAAAGTCACGCGCGTTGCTGTTGAAGCAGCAATACGCTTTTGCCATGCCGTCTTTGCGGTCTAACGACCACAGCGCGTCTTCTTCCGCCTGCATGGGCGTCCAGATTTTGCGCGAAACATAGTCGCTGATTTTTTCGCCGGTCGCTTTTTCTACAATATATGCAATTAACTGGGTAACACCGCTTTGGTATTCAAATTCTACACCCGGCGGTTCGTTTTCCTTCATGCCGAAAGCAACTTTTGCCAGGTCATTTCCGTAATACAATTCGGTCGTGGGCGAAAAAAGCGAAGAATAGGATTCCTGAAAATCCATCCCCGAGCTCATGGTCAGCAAATCCTTGACGGTCAAAATCTTACCGTTAAATCCCTGGAATTGCGGGAAAAAATCGCTAACCGGCTGATTGACAGACTTGATGAAACCGTCTTCAATCGCGCAGCCCACCGCCAGCGAAACGACGCTTTTCGCCATCGAAAACGAATTGCTGTGCGATTGAGGCGAATAGTCGTCCCAATACTGTTCAAAAAACAGTTTTCCATCCTTAATAATCACAAAACCAACCGTTTCGTATTTCTCAAAATCCTTTACATATTTTTCGGGAATGGAAAGTTTGTTATAAAAATCAGACAGTTCCCAAGCCTTTGGATTTCCGGCTTTTACAATGCTGTTTTCAAAAATCGGATACTGGTCAATTTTAGGCATATAATGCGTTAAAGCCCTGCGAATGTAATAATTAGAGGGCAAAAACAGAAAAACGGCGATTGCCACAACAACCGCAATCGCAACAAAAACAACAATTTTCCAAATCTTCATCAATCTATAAACTTTGAACCTCGAACCTTGAACCTTGAACCTCAAACCTTCTGATACCAAGCAGCATACATCTTGTAATTGTTCGCAATTTTCTGATTGAGTTCCTTCGACTGCCGGACGTCAACCCGCTTAACGAATTTGGCGGGAACGCCCGCATAAACGCAGCCCGCCTTGACCACCGTATTACTCAAAACCACCGACCCCGCCGCCACAATCGCGCCTTCGCCGATGACGCAATTGTCCAACAGAACGCTACCCATCCCGATCAACGCGCCTGCGCAGATTTTCGCACCGTGAATCGTAACATTGTGTCCGATGGAAACATTGTCTTCGATGTCAATAATTGATTTCTCATACAGCGCGTGCAACACCGCACCGTCCTGAATATTAACGTTATTGCCTATCCGGATGAAATTTACGTCGCCGCGTATGACCGCATTAAACCAAATGCTGCTGTTGGTACCGATTGCGACATGACCGATAATCGTCGCATTATCAGCCAGATATGTATTCTCCCCTATGACGGGAGTAAAACCTCTTACCGGTTTTATTAAAGCCATGAAAAATATTTTTTTAGAGTATAAAGTTATTGATTATAAATAAAATAGAGACTTTCCCAAAGAATGCCGGCGATCGCTTCGTCATTGCGGGCGTAACTCGCAATCTCCGCTATCTTTCGGAAGATTCCGCGTCAAACGCGAATGACGGGCTATCGGGACAGTCCCCGTTTTTTCAATTATTTTTTCTTTTCCAGAGCGGCGATTCGCTTTTTCAAATCGGGATGGCTTGAAAACAATTGTTGAAATTTGCTGTTTTCGGGACTTCCCGCTTCTTCCTGCAACTGGAGTAAAACGCCTAACGATGAAGCCATTGCGGAAGGATCTTTTCCGCATTTTTTCAAAAATTCGTAGCCGTAATCGTCGGCGGCGCTTTCCTGTTTTTGAGAATATTGCGAGTTTGCCATGGCTTCCGCCAATTCACCCAACTGCGAATCGGTCAGGGTTTGCACCGTATTTCCGCCCACGGCGTTTACCGCATCTTTCAACGCGGAAATCCGCAATGCGGCAACGAATGCATCCTTCGAATCCTTGTTGGCAACATGTCCGATTTCATGCCCGATGACGGCTAAAATCTGGTCGTCGGTCATTATTTCCATCAATCCCGCCAGCACGCGGACGTCGCCGTTTGCACAGGCAAAAGCGTTCACATCCACGACATAATAGGATTGGATGTCCAAATGCAACTGTTTCGCCAAATCGGCGGGAACGGCTGAAACAATATTTGCCAAACGGTCGGCAAATTCCTTCTTTCCCGCGTCTTCGTCATCGGTCGAGCAGAGCGGATTGTGCGCGTCCATCCATTCCATATACTCGTCGGTGTATGCAATGACTTCGGCGTCCGAAAGTGTAAATGACTGAACGGTTTTGGTCGCGGCGCCAATAGCCTTGTCCAACTTGATTTTCCCAAACTG
Organism: Tannerella sp.; assembly: GCA_031277235.1. Classification (GTDB taxonomy): domain Bacteria; phylum Bacteroidota; class Bacteroidia; order Bacteroidales; family Tannerellaceae; genus Tannerella. The sequence continues at coordinate 2,850 of JAITMT010000189.1, read as the reverse complement.
GGCGTTTGCAGACAGACTGCACAATCCCACAAATGCAATTGCTAATAATACTTTCTTCATAAATTTACTTTTTTAATATTGTTACTGAAAATGTTCCCTTAAAATCATATTTGATTATGTTCGACTAACCGTACAACCCGCTCTGTCATAGCGTCTTTGCCCTTCGGATCATACTCCGATTTCAGGCTGGCGCCCAAGATGCCCGCAAACAGATTCCAGAAGCCCGCGCGGAATTTTCCGAGAAACGCTCCCACCAGCGCGTAACTTGTCTGATTGCACTCACGATCAATGAGTTTGATGAGCAGTTTTCCCTGCGAAAGCGTCAGTTTTTTCAGTTCGGGCTTGTATTCCTTGAACAGTTCCTTTTCCATGCGTTTCAAGTGTTTGTCCTGCGCCTTTTCGTCGGGAAGCGTCTGGATGTATTCGTAAGTCTCAATCAGCGTGCCGTAAACCATTTTGGCGTAGGGCAACGTCTTTTTCACGTCGCGCACGAGTTTGTTGTATTCGTATTCTTCCTTTTTGTTTTTGAATTTGAGCGGCGGATAGACCAGCACTTCGCGCAAGTTTATGATTATGGGCAAAGTATCGCCTGTAACACTTGCCAAACTGCTGAAAGTCAGGTACCCGCTTTTGGGATGGCTGGCGTGATAAAGCGTGTCCTGCGCCTTGCTCACAAAAACGGAGGCGAAGAGAAAAGAGATTATGAATGTATATAAAACTCTCATAATGATCACTTTATAATTTTCATTGTTTTGATTTTCACATTTTTACGGGGGCGGTCGTTGCCGTCCGTCTCCAGCAATTCTATTTTGCGCACCACTTTCATTCCTTTTATCACCTCGCCGAAAACCGTGTAGGCGCCGTCCAAATGCGGAGCGCCACCCTCAACCTTGTAGGCTTCGCGCTCTTCGGGCGTCAGTTTTTTACCCGTTTCCTGTTCCATTTTATCCAAATCGTAATCGGTATAATGCTTGCCTGTAACGATATAGAATTGCGTAGCGGACGATGCGTGTTCCGGATTTGTCTCGTCTGCCTGGCGAGCCGCCGCCAACTGTCCCGCCTTGTGAAAATATTTCGGATAGACGATTTCAGCCGGTATCGTATAGCCCAAATCTCCCGTACCCAACTTTTTATCCGGCGGGGCGTTCACGGAAGTCGGGTCGCCCGCCTGAATCATAAACTGCTTAATGACACGGTGAAACAAAACGCCGTCATATTTGTGCTCATTCACCAGTTTGATGAAATTATCGCGGTGTTGAGGCGTTTCGTTGTATAGTCTTACGGTAATTTTTCCAAAATCAGTATCAATCAATACCTTCGTTTCCTTCTCATTGTCAGCGCAAACCGTCAATGAAAACAATGTTATTATCAGCGCTGCTATCGAACGTTTCATATCTGTTATAAATTAATTTATGGGGCAAAGATACGAAATTATTTGCAAATGGCGTTTCTTTTGTGGAATTTTTGGGATTTCTTCACATTTTTCCGTTATCTTTGTACTCAAAATATGAACGAAAATAAATTTACAATCCATGACAAAAGAACCCGTACTATTGATTATTGCTCTTGCTTTTGCAGCCTGTTTTTCCTGTAAGGGTGAAGGGAAAACTGCGGAAACAGCAGGAAAAAAAATTCCCGTGATTGACATTGAAAAAGCCATGAATCATCTTTCAGATGAAAAATTGAATTTCAGCGAATTTGTTGACGATATCGTCTATGTACCGCTGGAAACAACGGATGAATCGGTTATTGGAGGTAGACGCGAACCTCCATTGTATATTACTGAAAATTTTATTTTCTATGGAAACATGCTGTTTGGAAGGGATGGCAGTTTTGTCCGCAAACTGGGAAGAGTCGGACAGGGTCCCGGGGAATATTTACTGGCGCGGGGAACGGCTGCCGATGAAAAACGGCAGGAATTTTATGTGCTTGACAATTTTAATGACGGAATTTATGTTTATGATTTCGACAACCGGTTCAAGAAAAGAATACAGGCGTCCGACATGGGTTTTAACCTGTTCCCGTTGAATAACGGCAAAATACTGTTACTTCGTGATGAACCTTCACCCAGTACTGATTTTGATGAGTTTTACGAATACCGGATTTTTGACATGGATACCGGGGAAACATTATTTACACGAATTTCGGGAATAAAAGAAGATGAAGCCATAGCTAACAAACGTAACTTGATATGGCATTATAACCGGGAAATTTCCTATTATGAAGGCGCTACCGATACGATTTTCAGTTTAAATAAAAATGGAGAGATTGACAGTGCCCGTTATTATGTAAACTTCGGAAAATATAAATATAAATATCCGGATAAGGAAGACAGATTACTGCGGATGGATGAAATTGTAGAAACTAGCGGGTACCTGTTTTTCAGTGTGAGCAAGGGGTTTAATTTGTATTATGGTGCGTATAACAAGCAAACGGGAGAAACGGTTTTAAACAAATTTGACGAATTTTTCAACAACGATATCGACGGTGGATTTACATGGTTATTTATGGATACATCCGACGGACGCGATGGATTTTACTCCGTCTTGCCGCATATAGCCAGGGAGCGGATAGGAACGCTTTCGCAACAGAACAGGGGATATGACCGGGAGAAAAATCAAAAACTCCGGCAACTGATTGACAGTGTGAAAGAAGATGACAATCAAATTTACTTTTTTTTCAAACTTAAATAATAAATATGCACATGGATTCCCTTTAGTTGTTTGCCTTGCGAACCCTCATTTTTCCCGGTAATTTTGCTACCGCAAAAAATGCAAATTTTTCATCCGTTTTTACCGAACGCAGAGATACTTCCGTTACTTTATCCTCTCCAACATCTTTCTCCGTAAC
>JAITMT010000212.1 GCA_031277235.1 Tannerella sp. | reverse complement strand
TGCCTTATATTCTTGCCCAACAGAGTTGGAAAGCCGCCCATAACAATTTTTTCTATAATAAAATCCAAATCCGTCGGCTCGTCATGAACATCAACTTTTGCACCTTCCAACAAACGCTGCAAACTGATTTTTCCGGATGAAAACCCCAATTCCTGCCAGCTCATTGTACGCATATCCAGCGTGGTAAATCTGCCTGCTCCCGAGTGCATTTTTACATTTTCTTCGGGGTTTGCCGAACCGGTCAGGATGAATTGCGCCGTCAATTTACGGTTGTCTATTTCGTGACGCACATAGTTCCATATTTTTGGTTGCACCTGCCATTCATCAATCAGGCGCGGCGTTTTGCCTGTCAGTAATCTTTGCGGCGCACTTTCCATCAAAACAGACACCTGCTCGTTTTGATCCATTTCCAAAATGCTGCCTGCCAATTGCTTTGCCGACTCGGTTTTCCCGCATGCTTTTGCACCGCGTATAAGTACTGCGCCCGAAGAATCGAGTTTCCGTCGTAATTCGTTGTCTGATATGCGTTTAATGTATGTCATAATCCATGTTTCATTCTATTTTCGGCTGTAAAGATAGCCGTTATTTTACAAAAATAGAGTATTTCATTTTACATTTTTGGACTGTTTTGTTTTACATTTTTGTAAAATGCAATCCGTTTTTATTGTTTTGCGGAAACATTTCATCTGTTAACCGAGCCTGCATCGAAGGCGTCTTCAAAATGTTCGACGTCGAAAGTGTCTCCGTTTTGGGTCAAGGCTATCACTTCAAAACGCGCTCCCTGCCATTTGTCGGACTGTTCAAGATACACTTCGGCTGCTTTTAACAGATTTTCCATTTTTCTTTTGTTGATAAATTCTTCGGGATAACCGAAATCGTTCGTTGCGCGGGTCTTGACCTCGATAACGGACAGCAAATCATGCTTTTCTGCGATAATATCTATCTCCCAATGACCGCTGCGCCAGTTTGTTTCGAGTATTTTGTAGCCTTTATCTGTCAAATATTGTTTGGCAAACGCCTCGCCTCGTTTTCCCAATTCGTTGTGGGCAGCCATTTCAATTACGAATTTTCAATTACGAATTACGAATCATTGTCAATTGTCCATTGTCAATTGTCCATTGAAAAAGTACCATTTTACCGCCTCTTTCAAGCCGTCTTTCATTGAATATTGCGGATTGTAGCCGAGCAATGTTTTCGCCTTTTCGATGCTCGCCAACGAGTGCGGAATATCGCCTGTCCGGGAATTGCCGTGCAGCACCTCTATCCGGGCTATTTCGCTGTCGTATTCCGATAAAAATTCTTTCAGGTAATCTACTAACTGATTGAGCGTTGTACGTTCGCCGAAAGCGGTGTTATAGATCTGATTGACGGCTGCGGGATTGGTTGTTGTCAGCGCCAGCAGATTCATTTGCACCACGTTGTCTATGTAGGTGAAATCGCGCGAATATTCGCCGTCGCCGTTGATAACCGGACTTTTGTGATTGATTAACTTCTTGACAAACAGCGGAATCACTGCTGCATAAGCCCCGGTCGGATCTTGCCGCCGTCCGAAAACATTGAAATAGCGAAGTCCGATGGTTTCGAGTCCGTAAGTTTTGGCAAAAACATCGGCATAGAGTTCGTTGACGTATTTCGTTATGGCATAGGGAGATAGTGGTTTCCCGATCACATCTTCCGTTTTGGGCAAAGTTTTTGAATCGCCGTACGTGGAACTGCTTGCCGCATAAACAAAGCGTTTTACTTTTTCGTCTCTTGCCGCGACGAGCATGTTCAAAAAACCCGAAATATTGACTTCGTTGGTCGTAATCGGGTCGTTGATGGATCGTGGAACAGAACCGAGCGCCGCCTCGTGCAGCACATAATCCGCTCCGGCAACGGCTTTGCGGCAGGTTTCCAAATCACGAATATCGCCTTCAATGAGTGTGAAATCCGGATTTTCGAGGAAAGGCGCAATGTTTTCACGCTTGCCCGTCGAGAAATTGTCTAAACAAACTACTCGATTGCCCGGTTCGAGCAATTTTTCGCAGAGGTTTGAGCCTATAAAACCGGCTCCGCCGGTTATTAATATTTTTTGGTTGGTAATCACCTGTTTATGTTATAAAAATAGATTGGAATTCGGTTTTGATTAACCTGTCGTTTTGTCCCTGATTGAATCATGTTGAATATTCATAAAGATATTCGGGGGCAAAATCCGCTCCGTTGTACCATTCTAATGTCCAATCCGTTAAGCCAAACTGAATGAAATTTTCCCTGTTTTTTAGGGGTTCATATATTTTTCCCTTTAATAACGGTAGAAAATCTATTATTTTCGTTTTTCCGTCATTAAATTCTAAACGCATTGTAAAATCTTTGATATATTCTACATCAACAACTCTTAATAAATTAATATCGCTCATATATTTTATTTTATAAGGTTCAATTTTATTTATTTCTTTTCCGTTTTGCAACAATTCCCAGTTTTGAGCCAATTCCTCTTTATGTGTTTCCACCCATTCCATTACTTTTTTTACGACATTTACAGGTATTTCACCTTTTATTATTCCGTTTTTCAATGTATATATAGCCCTGTAATGCCCATATTTTATATGAAAATGCGGCGGATTATGTTCATTCGCAAACATCGAAATTATGATACCGTAAAATCTCGCTATTTCTGCCATACTCCTTAACTTATATTTTGAAACGCCAAAGGCAGGAAAAGTTTTTTTAAGAAAATTTTCATTTCCATGACTCTACCTTTTCCCTCTTCCCTCTTCATTTCTCTCCGACTATTTTTTCGATACGAAACCTAACAACGACGCTCTCTCCATATTATGCCAAACCGTAAGTTATTTGTCGTTTTTTTCAACCGCACAATGTTTTCTCAATTGATTTTCCAATATCCTGTTTTTCTCGAACCTAAACGCTCAACCTTATTTTCTGTTTTAAGAATATCAATTTGTCTGTTTATTGTTCTTTCGGTTACAGACAGTATTTTTGCCAATTCTTTGGCGGTAATTGACGGCATTTGTACCATTATATCAATAATTTTGTTTTTTATACTGACATTTTCCGTTGGGATAGGTTCTTTCTGTTGCTTTTCATCCGTTTCGGAAATATCGGAAATCAAGCCATTAATCAATTGTACGGCAAATTCTAATTTTCTAACAACAAAAGTTTGGAGATAGTCGTAAAATGGTTTTATCTGTTCGAGTGTGGCATTTGCGCCATTATAGGGTTCTTTGCCTGTATTTCTATCGCAATGACCCAACGCATTCAGATAATTTTTTCGGTCGGCAGTTGGTATTACCATCGGCGGATAGTTGTGTCGCAACAGAATGTAGTTTACAAGCAAGCGGGCAATCCGTCCGTTGCCGTCTTCAAAAGGGTGAATGCGGATGTAGCGATAGTGAAACAGTGCAACCAATTCCACGGGCGACAAAATCGCTTTCTGTTCTTCGGTGTTGTACCAGTTTACCAAATCGCCCATAAGCGAGGGCGTTTCTTCGGGAGAGGCAAAATCAAACATTTCGCCTGCGGCTGTGATAACGGAATTGGGACGTGTTTTGTAAACTCCCGTATGAATTTTATAGCGATAACTGCCATCGTTGCTTACCTTGTAATAATCGCCTGCAAGGATGGTACGGTTCAATTCGCGGATAAAATTTTCCGACAATGGCCGTTCTTTGTCCAACGCTTCCACTTTCATCATTTCAAGCCCAACGTTGTGCGCCTTCATTTCTTCGCAATCGCGAAACAACGCCTCGCCTTTTATTTTGCCGAAAAGCAACAACAATTTGGTTTGCCCGTACGTGAGCGTATTACCTTCCAAATGGTTGGAATTGAAGTTGAAATCTACCGTAAACGCCTGGTCAAAACGCCTTTGAAGTGCGGCACTCAGGGGTTGAGCGTCGCGCCATTCTTTTAATAAGTTTTCCATGTTTTGTCGTTCCGGCATAATATTTATTTTTGTTATGGAAGTGGGATCGAACACTATTTTCCAAACAGAAATTATTAATTCCAAAATATCTACAAATATTACAAACTGCTGCAGGGAACTTATAGATGTATGCAGTCTCCCGAAGGGATTGCGGCGTATCGACCCAGCGGCTTCCGCTACATTTCACTCGGGGCACAAACGTTCAATTTCCCACAAAACTTTCAGCGGGGCTACTGCCACCGTTGCGCCAAACCTCCAGTTGTAGGCAGACTATTCCTTTTTCGTTAAGATATTTATCAAAAATTGTCCAAAATTCATTTTTACAGGGTATATTCTTCCGGTATTGAAACTTACACTTACTTGATTAAAATTTCCTGGACCAATTCCAAATCCAGCAAGGGACAAGCACTCCGGTAATCTTTCTTCCCTACCGAAAATGTCAACTTTGGCTCCAATAAATCCACCAATACTTACAGTTACATATTTTCCAACTTCATTTTGAGACGCAACATATTCAAGCGGTTTTAATTCAATGCTTTGACCTTTCAGTTTTATTTTCTTTGTACTTCCTTTCTTAATATCCAAGTCGCCAAAAACGTAAACCATATTTTTAGGATACAACTTGAAATTATCCTCAAATGACATACTGTCCAAATAGTACGCACTAATCTGTACAGAAATTGTATCAGAAATTCTCTCTACTTTATCAATGAAGTATGAATTTGCACCAAGTTTATTTGACGTTTCCCAAAATGTATTGAATAAACCTATCAACGTACTTTTCCCTAAATTCACAGAATAACCTTTCAACACGGCAACTTTTTCGTGATTGGTCAAGTTCAGATTTTTGTCAATAAATTCAAAGTCTTCAACTTTCTCTTTTTGAACAAACTGATCATTCTTTTCTACTATTTGAACTTCTTGCGCATAACTTGAAATGCCAAAGAAAATAGAAGTTAAAACCAAAATGTTTTTCATCTGTTTGTTTTTTATATTATTGAACTTTAAATATTTTGGCTGTCCGAAGCGTAAATAAACATTATTGATTCCGCGATGTTCGGATCAATGTTCGTGATGTCCGCTTCCGTGTTCCAAAATGTCGTGTATAGACTCTATCGTGTGGGTATAATCCACGTATGCAGCTACATATTCACGACCTTTTTCTACCGATTGATCTTTCACTTTTTCCAAAGCGGCAACCTTTTCGTATTTCTCCCGAAGGACATTCCCAATATGGTTGTTCAGTTTTTCAAGCAAACCATCAATATCATTGTTCTGTAAAGTATTATCTGATAATAGAATAATTTGCTTTGTGCTACCTGCAGGTTTTAATCCTGTGAACGGCATACCCTCTGTCTCCCTATGGAGGCGGACAAGGGTTTCCAGAAAATGCTTTTCTACGATAGCGTAAACCTCCTGATCGCCACTGCGCAAACTGTAGGTTTTATTGAACAGAGAGATGATTTCCGGTTCCTGCTCTTCGGAAATCCACTTTAACACTAAATCAACATTGTTGGTTTCAAGAGCTTTAAGGGCATCTTTAATGGTAGGACCGTCATAGGAATCACAATGTGCAAAGGCTGAAGCCGTTCCGATTGCCAAAAACAACGCAACTAATACAACCGGGAAAATCTTTCCTGCACTGCGTCTTACCGTTTGAAACTTTCCTAAGTTCCTGCTTTTCTGATTTATTTCTATTGCTTTCATATCTTTATTTATTAAATGAATTATACCTTTGCTTTCGCAATTTTCAATCCAAACGATAAATCCCGCCAAAATGTCCGGTTGTTCTTTATTTCTTTTAGAAACTATGTCGGAATGACACTTCCTTTTTGCTGAATATGTCAGTCTATTTTTTTATAGTACAAACATTAACTGCATTTCTGCTTTATTTTCCAACTTATAGTCCTCACATTTGGCAAATCTTCCAATAATTTTTTTGTATTTTTTATACCAACAATT
>JAITMT010000037.1 GCA_031277235.1 Tannerella sp. | reverse complement strand
TCTCTACCGTCCTCGAAAGAGTGCCCAAGTTTGAATATTACAAACCGGCTTATGACGACGTCAATCTGTTCAGCGCACTACCCGGTGCCGACGCAACGCGTTTTGCTTTCTATCAACGGATACACAAGCACTTGCACGCAAAAGTGGATCATGTCAACGGACGTTTCTATCGCCTTCCCATTCCGCTTAGCGAACAATATACCGACCTTGGCATAACGCCTCAGAATCCGGGGTATTGACTCTTTGCCGGAGTATGGTTTATGCTGAAACCGATACTGTCCGGCAAAAAATCCTCGAAAGCGGTTGAACATTTGTAGAGATGTTGCGCGCAGCGTCTCTACATTTTTTTTGTTCACTGCTGCCATATCAAAACTGTTTCCTTGAAAATAAAATGAAAGATCGCACATATCATCTGAAAAAGTATTACTTTTGCACGGAAATATGAATAAATCATTATAAATAAAAGTCGCATGAATAGATTTTTTTATCAACAGGCAGTACGGTTTTTCTCTCTTTTGTTGAGGGAGAAAAGACTTGACTCACTCCTTGTATCGGTGTTTCTGATACTTGCCGTTCCGGTTTTTGCCCAGCAGGAGAAGCGAATCGCCGGAACTGTTACCGATGAAACGAACGAACCGCTTGCCGGGGTCTCTGTGGTGATACCCAACTCAACCGTTGGCGTCACAACGGATGCATCGGGCAAATATCTGCTGGCAATTCCCGGCGGAACAACAGAAGTGCAGTTTTCATTTATCGGATACGAAACGCAAACGGTCGCGGTTCCCGCCGGAAATGTATTGAACATTCAAATGAAACCAACTGCATTCGCGCTGGACGAGGCGGTTGTTATCGGTTACGGTACGCAGCGGAAAAGTGATTTGACCGGTTCCATCACGAACGTAAACAGCAAGGATTTCAACACCGGTCTGATAGGTTCTCCCGAACAACTCATCACCGGAAAAGTTTCCGGAGTGCAAATCATGCCGGGCAGCGGTTCTCCTTCTTCGGGAAGTACCATCCGTATCCGCGGCGGCGCTTCGCTAAATGCCAGCAACGACCCGTTGATTGTGCTCGACGGCGTTCCGCTGGAGCGTGGCGGCATCAGCGGTAATTCAAACAACTTTATGAGCCTCATCAATCCTTCCGACATCGAAAGCATGACCATCCTGAAAGATGCTTCGTCCACGGCAATCTACGGCTCGCGGGCATCCAACGGCGTTATCATCATTACCACCAAAAAGGGAACGGACGACCGGCTGAAAGTGAGCCTTTATTCGACCCAGTCCGTGCAAACGACCACCAAATTTGCCGACATGCTGAACAGAGACGAATTTATCAATGTCATCAATTCGGTCGGTACCGCCGAGCAACGGGCGTTATTGATGAACGACGCGACGGATTGGAACAAGGAAGTGTTTCATCCCGCCTACGGAACCGATAACAATCTGAGCCTTAGCGGAAAAATTGCTCCCAATTTGCCTGCGCGATTGTCGCTGGGTTTTTACAATCAGAACGGTATTCTGAAAACGGATAATTCCAAACGGTTTTCCGGCAATCTGTCGCTCTCTCCGTCATTTTTCAACGATTATCTGAAACTCCATTTGAATGCCAAAGCCATCCTGAATAACAACCGTTTTGCCAATGGTGACGCTATTTGGGCGGCTTCCACGTTTAATCCTACGCTTCCCGTATATTCCGGAAACAATACGTTCGGTGGATATACCGAAGCCATTGGAAATGATGGTGTTCCGGTTACCAGAGCCGTTCTCAATCCGGTGGGGATCATCAATCAGAACGAAGCCACGAGTGATGTCCGGAGATTAATCGGAAATTTCGACGTGGATTATAAAATGCACTTCCTGCCCGAATTAAAATTCCACGCCACGCTAGGCTACGATTACGCCGAAGGAAAAGGCTCGATTTTCGTTCCTGCCGAAGCGGCGCAATACTCCACCACTTTCGGGCGCGATTATTCCTACGGTCCCCAGAAAAACAGCAACCGCTTGCTGACGACCTATTTCAACTACAACAACTATTTTGATGCCGCCAAAAGCACGGTAGACGCCACGCTCGGTTACGATTACCAGTATTGGGAAAGTACGACAGCCGCATTTAACACCCTGAATACCAGGGGTGATATACAAAGTACCTCTGCGGCGAACGATCAGCGACACGTGTTGCTGTCTTATTACGGTCGCCTCAACTACACGTTCGATTCGCGATATATGCTGACGGCTACCGTTCGCCGGGACGCTTCTTCGCGTTTCAGCCCGAACAACCGCTGGGGAACATTTCCTTCGGTAGCACTGGCTTGGCGCATCAGCGAGGAATCGTTTCTGCGGAATAACGGAATATTGAGCAACCTGAAATTGAGAGCCAGTTACGGCGTTACCGGACAGCAAGACGGCATCGGCAATTACAGTTACCTGCCTGTATATGTGGTCAGTCAGGACGGAGCGCAGGCGCAGTTCGACAACCAGTGGTATTACACCTACCGTCCACAGGCATACGTGGAAAACCTGAAATGGGAAACGACGGAGGCGCTGAATTTCGGTCTGGATTTTGGCTTTCTGAACGACCGGATCAACGGCAGTTTCGACTACTACACCCGGCAGACCAAAGACCTGTTGGCAACCGTCCCCGCGGCGGCAGGCACCAATTTCAACAAATATATTCTGACAAACGTGGGAAATGTGGACAGTCACGGCTTTGAATTTTCACTGAACACCGTAGCGGTGGATACCGAAGATTTTACCTGGAATCTGAGTTACAACATGACCGTACAGAAGATGAAAGTCAAAAATCTTTCCCTGGTGGAAGGCGGCGCGGTTACCAATACACTCGCCGGTCCCGGCATAGACACCTACCAGTTTCAAGTATTGACGGAAGGCTACGCACCCTATATGTTCTATGTTTACCACCAGTTATACGATCCCCAAACGGATAAACCCATCGAAGGGGCTTATGCCGACCTGAACAACGACGGAATGATTAATTCGAGCGACCTGTATCGCTACCATTCACCCGCTCCCGATATGATTCTGGGATTCAGCACGTCGCTGCGCTATAAAAAATGGAATCTGGGAATGAGTTTCCGCTCCAACATAAACAATTATGTATATAACGGAATGTCAATGAATACAGGCGCCTGGAGCACGGTCAGTTATAATGCCTATCAGTTGAACAATCTATCGGCAGGCTATCTGAAGACCGGATTTCAAAATCGCCAGTACCTCTCGGATTATTACGTGGAAAACGCTTCTTTCCTGAAAATGGACAATCTGACGCTGGGATACGATTTCGGTCGTATTTTCAAGGATTACAGACTGAATATCAGCGCCATGGTACAAAATGTTTTCTGCATGACCAAATATACGGGAGTAGATCCCGAAGTGCCGAGCGGCATGGATGTTTCGTTTTATCCCCGTCCGCGCACCTATTCATTGGGTTTAGGACTTGAATTTTAATTTAACAGAAAGGATACAATCATGAAAATTATAAAAATAAATATTCTGATTATCAGTACAATACTGTTTGTGTCTTGTACGGGAGACCTTGATCAATATCCGCATACGCAAACGACTTCTGCCGATGTTTATACGACGGCAGCCAATTATAAGGCAGTTTTAGGTAAACTGTACGCTTCCTTTGTCATAGCCGGACAGGAAAAGGGAGGCGGCAACGCGGATTTGAGCAGTAACAGCGGATACGACTATATGCGCTGCTATTTCAACCTTCAGGAGAGCGGAACCGACGAAATCGCCTCCACATGGCTTGAGGGCGACAAAGTGCGCGACCTCACCTTCTTAACCTGGGACGCCAACGATCCCTGGGTTTCCGATATGTACTACCGCATTTTTTACACCATTTCCCTGTGCAACGAATTTTTGCGGAACGCGGGCGACGAACAGATTGCCCGATTTACGGAAAGCGAACAGTCCGGCATCCGCCAATACCGTGCGGAAGCGCGTTTCCTCCGGGCGCTGGCTTACTATCATGCGCTCGACCTGTACCGCAATATTCCGTTCGTTACCGAGGCAGACCCGGTAGGCGCATTCATTCCGCCACGCTATACGGCTGACCGGGTGTTTGCCTACATCGAATCGGAACTTAAAGCCATTGACGGTGATTTGGCAGACAAGGCTGCCGGCGAATATGGACGCGCCCCGAAAACAGCCGCCTACGCCCTGTTGGCAAAACTGTATCTGAATGCGGAAGTTTACACCGGACAAGCCCGCTATACGGACTGCATCACATATTGCAACCAAATCATCGCAGCCGGATATTCCCTCGAACCAGACTATCTGAAACTGTTCAACGCCGATAACGACAAACGCACCAACGAAATTATCTTTGCCTTTCCGGTGGACGCCGTTCGCACGGTTTCCTGGGGGGCAACCACGTACATTGTTTGCGGAGCCGTGAGCAATACTTCCGATCTTCAAAAACCGGAAAATTACGGAGTAACCAGCGGCTGGGGAATGTTCCGTGTCCGGGGCGAAATACCCGCCTTATTCGACGACCGGGATGGACGCGCCCTTTTCTTCACCGAAGGGCAAACGCAATATTTAGACGTTATTGACAATCAGACCAACGGTTATTTTGTAGAAAAATGGACGAATCTCACCGACGCGGGAACCATGGCGTCCAATACGGTGGATGGCGGCGTAAATACCGACTATCCCGTTTTTCGTCTGGCAGATGTTTATCTGATGCTTGCCGAGTCGGTTGTTCGCGGTGGAAGCGGCAGTTCTGCCTCCGTTGCGCTGGGATATTTGAATCAGTTGCGGGCGCGCGCTTTCGGAACAGACTATGAAACAGCCGGAAAACTGACGGAAGCCGACCTTACGGCAGATTTTATCCTGGACGAACGCGCACGCGAACTCTATTGGGAATGTACACGGCGTACCGATTTGATTCGCTACAACCAGTTTACGACCGCCGATTATCTGTGGCAGTGGAAAGGCGGAACAAAAGACGGCATGGCGGTGAACGAAAAATACAACTATTACCCGATTCCCACATCGGACTTGACGGCTAACCCGAATTTAAAAAATGATAATTATTAAAACTATGAAGACTTTCATTACATTCAAACTGTTTTTCCCGTTATTGATTTTTTTAACAGTCATAACATCATGCGAAAAGGACGGAGAAAAAATTTATCTCTCGGAACTCGAAGCCAATGAACTGATGGCAACAGTCAATGAAGTCGTTTTATCGCAGGAAAACGCCAATCAGCCGGTTCTGTCATTTTCGTGGACTGCGCAAACGTTCACGGTGAGCAATCCGGACATGAAAGCTCCCAATTTGCTTTCCACTTCAATGCAAGTCTCCGTCCAGCAGGATTTTTCTTCCAATATGGTTGAATCATTGGAGCCCAATCTGTCGAAAGTCTATTCGGGTTCCGATCTGAATACGGTCGCCAAAAATCTCGGACTCGCTGCAGATGTGGCTACGCCGGTGTATTTCCGGCTCAAATCGAGTGCGGGTAATAACATGGAGCCGGTGTACAGCAACGTATTAACCGTGAATGTAACTCCTTTCACCATTGATATGACAACGGGATTTATTCTTGACAAGGATAAGATCGAGACGGGCGTTACGCTTTATTCTCCGGCGTCGAACGGCATCTATACCGGTTTCATGGGCGCCGTGTCATGGTATAATTTCTTCATGAAAGAGGGAGACGGAGCGATCTGGGGCAACGACCCGATCAGCGGAACTCCTTTTATGCTTTCGTCGGCAAGCGACAGTTGGAACTGCTGGTTCCCCGAACCGGGCGGCTGTTATTACGTCAATATGGACACGAAGGCAAAACAGTGGTCAGCGCTGTATGTACCCGTATTGGACGTTACCGGAGATATCGAAGGAAGCATGACTTTTGACCGTCTCAACGTGAAATGGACGTATGTATTCAATGCTTCATCCACCAATTCACTGAAAATCAAATTGAGCGCTGCGGGCAATCTGTATAATTCTACGACCGGAGATATGGCATCCGTGAGTGCGTCGCTCGCTTTTGCACAGCAATCGGACGGAACCCTGACACTGGCACAGCAAGCCGGGGACATTACGGTTTCCGTCCCTGCAGCAGGCGAATGCACGCTGACATTCGATCTCAGCGACCCGAAATCATGGAAATGTATGGTAACTTCAGGCTCGGATGTGCCCGTTGTCATCCCGCAATATCTTTACATTCCCGGAGTGGACGACGGCATCAGCGGCAGTTGGACTTTCGACAATTTCCTCACGCTTTACAACGAGGAAGACCTTGCCTACGCGGGAGTAATCAACGTCAATTCGCTGTGGGGATACAGTTTCAATATCGAAAAAGACAACTGGAACGATAAATATGATTTTGCGGAAGGAGATGCCTACGCGGGAACGCTCGTTTTCCAGGGAGGAACCAATCTTCCCGCTCCGGACGCGGGACTGTATCTGTTTGACGTTTCGGTAAAGGGACTGACTTACAGCCTGACGGGCGTAGGCGGTGAAATTTATATTTCCGGGCTGAATGATGTATGGGATTTCACTACCGTTCTTTCGGCGACGGAGACAGCCGGCGTCTATTCGGGAATAATCACCGTGAATGGCGCTTCGCCCTGGGGTTTCCAGATACATTTGGATACGTCGTGGAATCACTATTTTGGCGGTTCTTCCGGCAGTTTGCATTACAGGGGCAGCAATATCACCGATGATGCTTCACTTGCGGTCGGAACGTATTCGATGACTGTTGATTTGATTCATGGAACATACAGTGTGGAAGAGTAGTCGTGCATGGACTCTGCCGGAGTTCAGAAACCTCGGCAGAGTTTTTCATTTCTATATCCTCCGCAGGCAACGCTTCGCTCCCCTGCGATTATGAAAATTCGTCCTGCCAGGATATTTTCCGCTGGGGAATATAGATTTATTCCTTTACAGCTACTTAAAGTTGTATTTGTTAGTTGAAGTAAAAAGAAAGAGATATGAATCCAAGAAAAATATACAAATTAATTGTATTGCTGCTCATATTATTGGGAAATTCGGCTTGCATTAAAGAAAAAAACAGAAACGAAACTGCAGATATTTTTTCACCGGTAAACATAAAGATTGAGAAACCGGATATATCTTCCCTGCAACCCTTGCTGTTATCGGAATTTGCTGACAGTATTGAATATATTCAATTGGAAACCTCTGATCAATGCTTACTTCCTCCATATATTGGAACCTTTTTAACCCATGACTTCATTTTCATAAAAACAGATTACAAACTCTATCAATTTGATCGCAAAGGAAAATTCATCCGTCAAATTGGAAGGGAAGGAAACGGACCGGGTGAATTTAAACTTAACAAATGCGGTTTTGATGAAGAAAATCAGCGGATATTTGTAAAATCATACACTAATGCAAGTCCTCTAATTTTTGATTTTAACGGTAAATTTCTGGGAAATATTAAAGATTCCTTGATAAATTCATGTTTTGGAGGAATGGAACATTTTGACGCAGGTGCCGGTTTTCTCATCTATACAATACATCCTATGGATGTTAACCATCAATGGGCAGGTAAACCTTATGAATTGATTGTATATGATTATGTAGGAGACAAAGTAACACAGACATTAATCAACCGCTTTGAGTGCAAAGTCGAAAATGCAAGACAACTCAATATGATAAGACCGGGTTTGCAAACACTGACAAAAAGCGATAGTCTATTCTATTACCATTCATTCTATAACGATACCTTGTACGCAGTTAGCAACACCGGCATTCAACCATTCGCTGTCGTTGATTTTGGCAAATATAAAAACCGTAATAACGGATGGATATATTCCAAAGACCCAAATACCATTACAGACGCATTTGCCGGAAAAATGCGTATCGTTGACATGTTTGTTTGTAACAACAATATTTTTCTCGGTATTTTTTTGGGTAAAGTAGATCATGCCGTAGAGAGTTTTTTATGCAAATATGATATTGCCAATAAAAAACTGACATATCATTCTTACATGGTGATAAATGATATAGACGGATGTCAAAATATTGATATCAGTGGATTAAATACAGGGATAGAGACTATTATAAACCCGGAAGAACTTGAAGATAAGGAAATAAAAATAGCATTGGTTTATTCGACATTGGATAAAAACAAATTAAAAAATCCGGAACAAAAAGAAAAATTTGAACTTATGCTCAAGGAAAATATAGAAAAAGAAGACAATCCCATATTGATGATTTTACACATGAAAAAGAAATAAAGGAACAGATTAACTCTTCTCCGTCAGTTCCTTCCAAAACCTCGCAGGCATGTTTTTGCGATGCAGGCGGGGGTTGATACGCTCCTTGATAGCCATCGCCTTGAAATATCCTTTCCACATCTCCTGGAAAAGTTTTTC
Organism: Tannerella sp.; assembly: GCA_031277235.1. Taxonomy (GTDB): domain Bacteria; phylum Bacteroidota; class Bacteroidia; order Bacteroidales; family Tannerellaceae; genus Tannerella. Next base: position 7,670 of record JAITMT010000037.1, on the reverse strand, counting down.
ATCTTTTGCCATGATGGATTCGTCTATTTTGCTGCTGATAAGATGATTATCGTCGGCAAAAGTAATTTCCCGGGTGGTATGCAAATCGTAAAAATAGCCGTATTTGCGGCGCAGGTCGTAAACAATCCATTGCTGGTCGGCAAAACGGTCGGTGAAATGATTGACAGTCAGCGGTAAAGCATTGTAAATGGGACGTATGGGGGCAAAAAATATGTCGTCGGCAGTTTTTTGGAAACGAACGAATTGCTTGATATAGAGGGCTTCGTGCGCTACCTTTCGGGCGATTTTTCCTACCTCCAGCATATCGGCATCCCCAAAATTATAGGCTACTTTTTGAGAGGTTCCGAATATTTTGCACATGTAGCGAAACAGTAATTCGTCGGTACCGTTTATCTCTGATAACCAGACATATACAAGCATATTGCACACATAATTATCTGTTTTCTTGAGTAATCCGCTCCAAACGCGCTTGGAATGCGCACTATTGCTGACGACCGTGTGACTTTTGTCGGTGAACATCGGCGCAATTTCGCCCGACTGCAACAGTTTTTCGGGAAATATTTTCAGGCTGTATGCGTCAAAAACGGCGCAAAGCAGTCCTTCAAAGGTTTTGTCATAAAAAAACACAGACATTATATAATTTATGATTTTAGATTTACGATTTTTGATTTTTAACTTTCTGGTTATCTATCGTTTATGATCTATTTACATGTAAAGATTTTAATCCGGGAATAAGAGCGTTAGTTGTTTTTCGTCGCTGCGCATTTTCTTCTTTTTCGGCTCCACAAGTAGTTTGCGGACGTATTCGGGCGTCATTTCGTTGACCGTGTTCATCGGCAGTTCGCGGCACGTTATGAAATATTGCGCTTTTTTCATCACGACGCCTATTTTTTTCAACTGCCCGGAAGTCAGCCTGTTAAAGCGACGGGCAGCCAGAATCAATTTTGCCGACTTGACGCCAATACCCGGAACACGCAGAATCATCTGATAATCAGCCGTATTAATATCTACCGGAAAATATTGCGGATTGCGCAGCGCCCACGCCAGTTTCGGATCAACTTCAAGGTCGAGATTGGGAAAACGGTCGTCCACGATTTCGTCGGCGCGAAATTCGTAAAAACGCATCAGCCAATCTGCCTGATACAGACGGTTTTCACGTACCAGCGGCGCCTGTCTGAGAGCGGGTAAACGTTGGTCGTACGCATTGACCGGAATGTAGCCCGAATAATACACGCGCTTCATGCTCGGACGCCTGTAAAGCGCTGAGGATACGTACAATATCTCCTTATCGGTTTCGGGCGTCGCGCCGATAATCATTTGCGTACTCTGACCCGCAGGCACGAAACGCGGCGCGTGGCGAAACTTACGACGGTCTTCCAGACTTTGCAACATCCCCTGCTGAATATACCGCATCGGCGTAAAGACGGTTTGAAAATTTTTGTCCGGCGCTAAAAACGTAAGATGCTGTTCCGTAGGTATTTCGAGATTCACGCTCATGCGGTCGGCATACAATCCGCCCTCATTGACCAACTCCTGGCTGCAACCCGGAATGCTCTTCAAATGGATATATCCGTTAAAACGGTGCAGCGTGCGTAAGTCCTTTACTACGCGCACCATACGTTCCATCGTGTAGTCGGGACTCCGGACGACGCCGGAACTCAAAAACAGCCCTTCAATATAGTTTCGACGGTAAAATTCAATGGTAAGTTCCACCAACTCGCTGACAGTGAACGTTGCCCGCTTCAAATCGTTGCTCCTGCGATTGATGCAATAGGCGCAGTCGTACATGCAATTGTTGGTCAGCATGATTTTCAGCAGGGAAATGCAGCGTCCGTCTTCCGAAAAACTGTGACAAATGCCCATTCCGCCAACCGTATTTCCAAGTCCGCCGCCTTTATTATTGCGTACAGTACCGCTGGAAGCGCACGAAACATCATATTTCGCCGATTCTGCCAGTACCTTCAATTTTTCCATTGTCGTCTCGTTCATAGGGATAAAAAATAAATAACTTGCAATTGTTTGTATTTCCGAGTCTGCATCCCGTTAGGGATGCTTCGCTCGGTAGAAAAGATCTCATACCACCTTCCCTGCATCCCGTTAGGGGATGCATCCCTAACGGGATGCAATGGTGGAGGGCTTATTCCTGTTTACCGAGCGATACATCCCTATGGGATGTAAGTTGCATAAAAATTCAATCATTTTTGAAAAATATTATCAGTTGTTTATTTCGTATGTCATCGCACGACAAAGGTAGGCATTATTTCAATAAAAACGACTTGAAACCGGAAAAATCTTTGCCGAATGCGACACTTTGTTTTTCACCTTTCATAAAAGCCTGTAAATGAGCGGGTATTTCGATATCGGCGTTTAAAATGGTGTCCACCGTCCCCTTGAATTTGGCAGGATGCGCCGTTTCGAGGAAAACGCCGGTTTCCGACGGTTGCAGTTGATAATCCGCAAGCGCCTGATAACCACACGCTCCGTGCGGATCCAACAGATAGCCGCAATTTTCATAAACCTTTTTGATCGTTGCCGCGATGTCTTCGTTGGTATAGCGAAATCCTGCAATCATTTGGGTTATATCTGCATGATTATGAGCGAATAAATCCAAAATTCGCACAAAATTGCTCGGATCGCCTACATCCATGGCATTGGCATACGTTTCAACCGACGGACGGGGCGTGTAAATGCCTGTTTTTAAGTACTCTAAAAACACGTCATTGCGATTGTTGGCGGCGATGAAACGCTTGACGGGAAGCCCCATTTTCCAGGCGAAAAGTCCCGCAGTCAGATTTCCGAAATTACCGCTTGGAACGCTGACAATCAATTCATTGGCTTTACCTGTTTTGTCCAACTGCGCGTAGGCGTTGAAATAATAAAACGATTGAGGCAGGAAGCGGGCAATATTGATCGAATTTGCTGACGTCAGATACATTTTTTGATTCAGTTCGCTATCGGTAAAAGCCTGTTTGACAAGCGCTTGGCAGTCATCAAAAGCGCCGTCAATTTCAATCGCCGTGATATTTTGTCCCAGCGTCGTAAACTGGGATTCCTGAATCGGGCTGACTTTTCCCTTGGGATAAAGGACGAACACGTGAATGCCTTCGACGCCGAGAAATCCGTTGGCTACGGCGCTTCCCGTATCGCCCGAAGTGGCAACCAATACATTGATTTGCTGTTTATTACCTGTTTTTTGAATAAAATACCGCAACATGCGTGCCATAAAACGCGCACCTACATCCTTAAATGCCAACGTCGGTCCGTGGAACAGTTCCAGCGTATAAATATTTTTATCTACCTGAATAACAGGCGTTTCAAAGGAAAGCGTATCATTCACAATCTCCTGCAAAGCGGCTGATTCCATGTCTTCGCCGAAAAAAGCCTTTGCTACGATATTTGCTATCTCCTTGAAAGTCATGTCTTTCATTTGAGAAATAACCTGCCGGTCTATGGTCGGAATCCGTTCGGGCATATACAGCCCCTTGTCGGGCGCAAGTCCCTTGATAACAGCCTCATCGAGTGTTGTTTCGGCGGATTGCCGGTTTGTACTGTAATATTTCATATTTTACCGGATATTGGCAATGGAAATTATATCGGCAAAAACGCCGGCTGCCGTTACGTCGGCTCCCGCGCCGTAGCCCTTGATAATCATGGGGAAATCGTGATAACGCTCGGTGGAAATCATGATGATATTGTTGCTGCCTTCGAGTTCGTAAAACGGGTGGCGCGCATCCACTTCCCTGAGTTCGACCCTGCATTTTCCCTCGTTCATACTCGCCACGTATCGCAAACGCATATTCTTGACAATCAATTTTTTGCGGTTTTCTTCAAACGTAGCGTCCAATTCGGGAATTTTTTTCCAGAAATCTTCAATGGTTCCTTTCAAATATTCTTCCGGAATGAATGGAATGTGCTCAACATCCTCCTGTTCAACGACATAGCCGGATTCGCGGGCAAGAATAACGAGTTTGCGCAACACATCCTTTCCGCCGAGGTCAATGCGCGGGTCAGGCTCGGCATAACCCGCATCAACAGCCATTTTCACGACTTTGCTGAACGGAACATTTTCACTGACGGTGTTCAGAATAAAATTGAGCGTTCCCGACAGAACGGCTTGGAGTTTCAAAATCCGGTCGCCGCTGTTTATCAGGTTGTTCATCGTGTTAATAATGGGTAAACCCGCTCCCACGTTGGTTTCAAACAGAAATTTGATGCCGCGTTTGCGGGCGGTTTCCTTCAGCAGACTGTAATTTTTGTAAGCGGACGACGCCGCCAGTTTGTTTGCCGCCACCACCGAAATATTTTTGTTGAGCAAGGTTTCGTAAAGCGCGGAAATTTTTTCGCTGGACGTGCAATCCACAAAAATCGCGTTGAAAATATTCATTTTGATAATTTCGTCCCTCAGAATGGAAGGAGAAGAATCTATTCCGTTTATTTTCAAATCATTAATGCAGTTTTTCAAATCCAAACCCTGCCGCTTTAACAGCATTTTTTTGGAGTTGGCGATGCCCGCAATATTGAGTTTCACGCCGTTCTGATGCATCAACTTTTGTTGCTGACGTTCAATCTGTTCCAGCAAATGTCCTCCGACCGTCCCCACGCCTGCAATAAAGATATTCAGCACTTTATATTCGGACAGGAAGAAGGAATCGTGAATGGAGTTCAACGCTTTGCGGAGGTCTTCAAATTTGATGACAAAGGAAATATTTGTTTCGGAAGCGCCTTGTGCACAGGCAATTACGCTAATACCTGCACGTCCGAGCGTGCCGAACAGTTTGCCGGCTATGCCGGGCGTCCGCTTCATATTTTCACCGACAATCGCCACGGTTGCCAAGCCTTTTTCCGCCTCAATATCTTCAATTTCACCGCGTTCGCGTTCCGGCGTAAATTCCTCGTTCAGCACGGCGACCGCGAGGTCGGAATCTTCGTTGCGAACGGCGAAAGTCGTATTGTTTTCCGAACTTGCCTGCGACACCATAAAAACGCTGATGTCGTTTTTGGCGAGCGTGCGGAAAATCCTGTAATTCACGCCGATAACGCCTACCATACCCAAACCCTGGACGGTTACGAGACACGTGTCGTTGATGGACGAAATTCCCTTAATCATCGCCTTTTTGTCGTTTTCTGATGCTTTTGCGGGTAATTCCGCAGAAATGAGCGTTCCCGGCGCCGACGGATTGAAAGTATTTAACACCTTGATAGGTATGTTTTTATGGAAAGCGGGATAAATGGTCGGCGGATAAATGACTTTGGCGCCGAAGTTACACAACTCCATGGCTTCCGTAAATGTCAGTTGGTGAATGACATACGCCGAACTGATGACTTTGGGATCTGCGGTCATAAAACCGTCCACGTCCGTCCATATTTCGAGGGTGGAAGCGTTCAGGGCTGCCGCCAAAATCGAAGCCGTATAGTCGGAACCGCCTCTGCCTAAATTAGTTACCTCATCGTCGTCGCGACACGAAGAAATAAAACCGGGCACAAGGGCGACTTTCGGAATCACGGCAAACGTATCTCTGATCAATTTGTTAGTCAGTTCAAAATCAACGACGTCTTTGTTCAATTGTCGGTATGTTTTGATAAAAAGCCTTGAATCATAGAGTTTTGCATCTTCTATTACATGAGAGACTATCAGCGAAGACAATCTTTCGCCGTAACTGACAATGGTGTCGGAAGTCTTTGGCGACAAGTCTTTTATCAACGAAACGCCCTTGAAAATATTTTCGAGTTCCGACAGCGTTTCCTCGACTTTTTGCAGAACGGTTTTCTGTACGGACTTTTCCATAACTCCCTGTGTAACAGCAATATGCCGAGCCACTATTTCGTCAAATTCCTGTTTGTAGGCGCTGTCGCCTTTGGCGGCTAATCTGGAAGTGTAGAGGAGTTTGTCGGTAACGCCGCCAAGCGCCGAAACAACCACAATAACAGGTTCTTGAATGCCCTCAACAATTTTTTTTACATTTTTAATACTTTCTACGGTACCTACGGAGGTTCCCCCGAATTTCAATACTTTCATAATCCTTGTTTTACGCCGCAAAAGTACGAAATTATCGCGGATTTGCAAAAATTGCTTGAAAAAAGCCTTTTCTGAAGAGATTTTGTAACAAATCGAAAATTTTTACCGTAAAAAAACACGAATTGTCCGCCTGTTTCACTCTGTTCCGAAAAGGAACCCTGAATGGAAATAGTGTATTTCAAAATTTTGTACCTTTCCCTTATAAATTTTGCCAAGAATTTTTATCCGTTTGTGTGTAATTGGATATTTTATGTTAACTTTGTACGCTAAAACATTTTTAATTATGCAAAATAACAATCCAAATCCCAATCAAAACCAGATTCAAATCGAACTGACCGAAGACGTGGCGCAGGGCACTTATTCCAATCTGGTCGTTATTGCACATTCGGCGTCGGAGTTCATCTTCGACTTTATCCGACTCGTTCCGGGCATCCCCAAGGCGAAGGTGAAAAACCGCATCATCATGACGCCCGACAATGCCAAAAGGCTGCTTTTCGCCCTTCAGGAAAATATTCAGAAGTATGAGGAGGCAGCTAAAAATAATTTCCAGAACCAGAAGAATTTTGGGGATATTTTGCCTCCTGTCGGGATGCCGGGACAGGCGTGAGATTGGGGAATTTGAGAATTTGAAGATTTGAAAATTCGAGGTTCAAAGTTTGAGGTTCAAGGTTCAAAGTTGGGGATTCTGGAATTTTCAAATCTTCAAATTTCTCCGCAGAATGCTCAATTCCCCAGGGAATTGAGCATTCTGCGGAGTACCGTTTGTGCCGAGATTTCGCGATTGGCGGCTTCGGGAATGACGATGCTTTGCGGACTTTCAATAACTTCGTCCGTTACGATCATATTGCGTCGAACGGGCAAACAGTGCATGAAGTAGGCGTTATTTGTCAAAGCCATTTTTTCGGAATCCACCGTCCAGGCGCGGTCTGTACTTAAGATTTTGCCATAATAGGGATCGGCGTAGGCAGACCAGTTTTTTGCATAGATGAAATCCGCCCCCTCAAAGGCTTTCCGCTGGTCGTATTCAACGCGGGCGTTTCCGACAAATTCGGGCGCCAAATCATAACCTTCGGGATGCGTGATGACAAATTCATAGTCGGTTGCATTCATCCATTCGGCAAAACTGTTGGGAACGGCTTGCGGCAACTGTCGCGGATGAGGCGCCCAGGTCATAACCACTTTCGGACGCTCCGTGCGCTTGTATTCCTCAATCGTGATGAGGTCGGCAAAACTTTGCAGCGGATGTCGCGTCGCGGCTTCCATACTGAAAACGGGACGTCCCGAATATTTGACAAACTGATTAATGATTACTTCATTATAATCGTCTTCCTTGCTCTCAAACCGCGCAAACGAGCGTACGCCGATTATGTCGCAGTAGCAGCCCATGACGGGAATCGCTTCCAGCAGGTGTTCGGGTTTGTCGCCGTCCATCACAACGCCGCGCTCCGTTTCGAGTTTCCACGCGCCCTGGTTAATATCGAGCACGATCGTGTTCATTCTCAGATTCATGGCGGCTTTCTGCGTACTGAGCCGGGTGCGCAGGCTCGAATTGAAGAAAATCATCATCAACGTCCTGTTGCGACCGAGTTCCACGTCGCGAAAACGGTCTTTCTTAATCTCCAGCGCTTCTTTTACGGCTTGCCGGATGTCGCCG
>JAITMT010000168.1 GCA_031277235.1 Tannerella sp. | reverse complement strand
CCGTCGATGCTCATATTCAATGATTTCAGTTCAATGATGGCGGCGTCGCCGACCTTTATATAAGGTACGTAGTTTTCGGAAACGGACGAAACGATTTGCAGTTCACCGCTTTGCTCCATCATCAGGATGGGCATGCCGGGGTTGGCCATGCTGCCCTCGTACATCATCTTTTGGCTAACCGTTCCCGCAAAAGGCGCCCGTATGTCGGAATAGGCGAGCATGGCATCGACTTCGTTCAGTTGCTGCCGCGCCATTTGCACCTTCGCATTCATGGAGGTATGTTGCAGCGTGACGTTTTCGAGTTCCTTGTCGGACACACTATGCTGACTGTGAAGCGCTTGAAAGCGTTCGTAGTCGCGCTGCGCATTTTTGGCTGCCGCTTCGGCTTCCGTCAGCATGGCCTGCACCTGCGCTTTTTTCGCCAACACCTCGTCGCTGCTGATGGACACAAGCAATTGCCCTGTCGAAACCCTGTCGCCCGGCTTGACGTAAATCTTTCTTACATAGCCCATCATGCGGGTGCTGATGGTCGCTGTCTGCTTGGCGGTCACTTCGCCGCTGAACCGGAAACCGACGTCGGCAACCTGCGCCGGAGAATAGATTTCCACTTGGACGGGTGCGCCGCCCTCCTCTTGCCTTTCACCGGATGAGCAGGCGTAAAACGCAGCTATTCCAATGAGCAATAACATTTTATTTCTAATAGAATTCATTTTATATTGTTTTATTGTTTTGTTAAAATTGAATCGGGGTGCAAAGGTAGATGTAATTTTCTAACGGAACAAATTTCCGATGGAAAATAATGCGAAAAAGAACTTTTGCAGAACGTAAGTTTCCAATGCAAGCCGACTTTTATGAAAAAAAATCAAGTTTTTTACGTAGAAAACAAGAAAAAATGTATCTTTGCAATTTCAAAACAAAAAGTAATGTATATGCAACAAAAAGAATTTATAGAAAATTACTTGAAAGTTCTAACAAGGCTTTATAATACAAGTATTACCGCTGAGTATTCGATCCACGGTGACTTGTGCAAAATAAATATATAATTCCTGTTTATTACGTAAAAAACAAGACAATGAAAATAGTTGACAACATAGAATCCCAAATAAAGAAAATCCCAAAAGGACAAGTTTTTTCATATTCCGACTTTGATATTGAAGTAGAACGGAAAGATACCATTGTGAAAACTTTAAACATTTTTGTAGCAAAAGGTAAGATTGCCAAACTTTCCAAAGGAAAATTTTACAAACCGCAAGTTACAGAGTTTGGTGCTTTATTGCCTTCACAATATCAAATCGTAAAGGATTTTCTTGAGAATGACGAGAAATTAATCGGTTATTTAACAGGTTATTCCGTATATAATGAACTGCTTTTGACAACACAAATTGCCAACATTGTTCAAATCGGCACAAATCATTATAGACGACCGTTTAAGCGAGGAAATTATAAAATTTCATTTGTTTTGCAACCCAACAAAATCACAAAAGCAAACTTTCGTTTTCTGCAAATTTTGGACGCGGTTCGTTTTGTGCGTTCAATCCCAGCCACTACAACAGACGAGGCATGTAAGCGGTTAATACAAATTTTCAAAGAATTGACAGCCGATGAACAGGTAAAAGTCACTAATTTAGCATTAAATTATACTGATTATGTCCGTGCTTTGTGCGGGGCGATTTTGGAAATAATCAATGCCAATCATTCATTACTTGCTTTGCTCTACAAATCGCTCAATGGTGTATCGACTTATAAATTAGATATTTCAAATAACATTTTACCTACAAAAACAAAATGGAGAATAGTATGAATTTGCACGAAAATAAAGATTTGTTCATTGCGATAATTAGAGATATGGCTCAAAAAACTTCTATTTCAGAGGTTTATATCGAAAAAGATTATTGGCTCACTCGCTCACTGCAACGATTATCGCAAAATCCTAATGCTGAAAAAGTTGTATTCAAAGGCGGGACCGCTCTATCGAAAATTCAACTTACAAAAAGATTTTCTGAAGATATTGACTTTGCTGTTATTGAGGTAAATTCATTTTCGGGTAATCAACTGAAAATGCTGATAAAACGACTTGCCAAAGATATGGCAACTGACTTGAAAGAAAGAATCGTTGAAGGAATAACAAGCAAAGGTTCACGGTTTTATAAAGCAATTTATTTATATCCGAATATTCTCGGACAAGAAATCAAAACATCTGTAAAATCGGGACAATTAATGATTGAAATCAATACTTACGCTAATCCGTATCCATATCAAAAACATCAAATTACTTCATTTGTCTCGGATCATCTTTTGACTTTGAACAGGCAAGATCTGATTGAAAAATACAATCTTTCACCTTTTACGGTCAATGTACTTGATAAAAGCCGAACTATGCTCGAAAAAATCGTTTCACTTTTGCGTTTTTCGTTTGCCAAAAATCCCAAAAAGGAATTAGCCGGTAAAATCCGTCATTTCTATGATTTGTACTATTTGGCAAAAGACGAAAAATGTTCAGATTACATTCAGTCCGTTGATTTTCAAAAAGATTTACAAGAACTATTCATACACGACCAACAAGAATTTAATGAGCCGACAGGTTGGCAGACAAAAATGATAAAAGATTCGCCTTTATTTTCAGATTTCCCCGATTTGTGGAGTATTTTGCGAGAAACATATTTATCGGAACTTCCAATGTTGGCATTTACGACGATTCCGGATGAAAAGGTTATTGAGGCAAATTTCACAGAATTGATTTATAGAAGCATAATCTAAATATAAAAATGATTAAATAATTTAATTTCAATCATTATGATCATATTCGGTACACGGGAAGCGAGGCTTCTCACAAAAGTCTTTGACGGGGACTTTTGTCCCTATTGCGGGCATAATGGTACTATCGCCTGTACGGTATTTTCAAAACATGTACATCTATTTTGGATTCCTTTTTTTCCCGTCGGAAAACGAAGCGTTATCTGGTGTACCCAATGCGGACATGAATTTAAGCACGTGAGTGAAACAGCACCCGTTCTGCAACAGCAGATTGCGAATGTCATCCGCAGTGGGAAAGCTCCCTTCTGGCAGTGGACAGGTTTGCTGTTAATGATTGCATTAATAGCTAATACGCTGATTTCAGGCTTTCGGGAAACAAAAAATACCAGGCTGTTCATGGAATCACCGCAAGTCGGCGACGTTTACTGTGTAAAATACGACGACGACTATACGCTGATGTCCATCTCTTCCATTGAAAACGATTCCATCTTCTTCATCGAGAACAAATATACGATGAGTTTGAAATCGAGAGCCAAAGAGTTGCACAGGGATAATTTCTATGACCATGATATTTTATACGGATACACGCACGATGAGTTGGAAGAATTGTTTGAAGATAAAAGTATCCTTACAATCTGGAGAAACTTTCCCTACCAGACCAAAAAATTAGACCTCACGGACGAAGAGCGCAAACTGCTGGAAGAAGACGGTGACAATGAGGAAGAAGATGAATATGATGCATTCATGGAAAAAATGTATGAAGACAATGAAGT
>JAITMT010000001.1 GCA_031277235.1 Tannerella sp. | reverse complement strand
AGTGTTTTCTTTACACACCCCTACTCTTCATGGGAGAAGGGACTTATTGAAAATACAAACAAGCTTGTCAGACAGTATGTTCCGAAGAAAACAAATTTTAATATGATTAATAATCAATTTATCAAACAGATACAGTATAAATTAAACAACAGACCAAGAGCAAAATTAAATTTTTATTCACCCAAAGAAATTTTCTTCCTATCTTTGCACAAACAAAAGTTGCATTCAGTAGTTGAAACTACTTCCTGGAAGTTTTTACCGTAAATTTTGAATTATCAAAAATATTTCATAACTTTGCACCCTTTTATTGATGACAGGAGATATAGGATGAGACAACTAAAAATCACAAAATCAATTACTAACCGCGAAAGCGCTTCGTTGGACAAGTACCTTCAGGAGATCGGACGCGAAGATTTAATTACGGTTGAAGAAGAAGTGGAACTGGCGCAAGCCATTCGCAAGGGCGACCGCCGGGCGCTGGAAAAATTGACGCGCGCCAATTTGCGCTTTGTCGTTTCGGTCGCAAAACAATATCAGAATCAGGGACTTAGTCTGCCCGACTTGATTAACGAGGGTAATCTCGGTTTGATAAAGGCGGCTGAGAAATTTGACGAAACAAGAGGATTCAAATTTATTTCCTATGCCGTCTGGTGGATTCGTCAGTCCATTTTGCAGGCGCTGGCGGAACAGTCGCGCATCGTGCGTTTACCGCTCAATCAGGTCGGCTCGCTCAACAAAATCAGCAAGGCGTTTTCGCGCTTTGAACAGGAAAACGAGCGCAAACCGTCGCCCGAAGAACTGGCAGCCGAACTGGATATTCCGGTGGACAAAATTTCCGACACGCTGAAAGTGTCCGGTCGCCATATTTCTGTGGATGCGCCTTTTGTGGAGGGCGAAGACAACAGTCTGCTCGACGTTCTCGTGAATGACGACGCCCCGATAGCCGATGGCGAACTGATGAACGAATCGCTGTCGAAAGAAATTGACCGCGCACTCTCGACGCTGACCGAAAGGGAAAGCGATATAATCAAAATGTTTTTTGGCATTGGATGTCAAGAAGTTACGCTCGAAGAAATCGGCGATAAATTCGGTTTGACCCGCGAACGTGTGCGCCAAATCAAGGAAAAAGCCATCCGCCGACTGCGGCAAGGCACACGCAGCAAACTGCTGAAAGCGTATTTGGGATGAGAAAAAAGGCTGCCTCCGGCAGCCTTTTTTTATTGGAGGATTTGAGGATTTGAAAATTGTCTGAACCGGGATTTTTGCAAGATTTACAAGATTCTCAAGATTGTCTGCTTCGCGGACAGGAATCTTCAAATTTTCAAATCTTCAAACCACCGAATAATCAATCTCAATCACCATTTTCCCGCCATTGGCATAGTATTTTCCCGAGCCGGAAATCCCCCGAAAATCGCCGGTTCCGGTGTCGGGTTTGACGGTCAGTTCGCTGACGGGTCCGGCGGACATATTCGTTCCCTTGTCTTCCAACACAAAAGAGCCTGATTTTCCGCCGATTGAGCCGGAAAATGTCAGGAAGCCGACATAAGTTGCCCGGGAATTATGCGGGTTTGCTTCGTCGTAATGCGTGTAGTGGAGCAGGTAGTCCACATCCAATTTCCCGTCCATTTCACCTGATACGGTGAAGATTATGGATGCTTTGGCGGTTACCATTCCGTTTGATACTTCGCCGCATCTCGTTTCGTCCCATTTCGCTACGCCAAATTCGCTTTTTATTTTCATATCTGTCTTATTTATAAATGAATACTTTTTTTGAGAGCACAAAGATAAGCAAAAAAAAATAAATCTTCACAACTACACTCTAATAACTAAACACTAATTCAATCTCCCGAAAAAGTATCGCAAAGCACTTGGCGATAGGAGTCGAAAATCTTTGATTTCGAGACAAATCCGAGATAATGTCCCGTCTCGTCTATGACGGGCAGATTCCACGCCTGCGTGTCTTCAAAAATTTGCATGATTTTTTCCATCGGCATATTTTGCGTAATTTTTGCCGGGGGCGAAACCATGAAGCGCGACACCTTGAAGCGGTCGTACAATTCGGGGCGAAACATGATATTCCGGATGTTATCTACCTGAACAATACCGATTAAGACGCCATTTTTATCAACAACCGGAAACAGGTTGCGCGAACTGTACATCAGCGCTTCCTTGACCAGTTCGCCCAGCGTCATGTCGGGCGTAATCTTGACAAAATCCATTTCGATTAAATTGTTCATTTTCAGTAAGGTAAGTACGGCTTGATCTTTGTGGTGTGTCATCAACTCTCCCTTTTTCGCCAGACGCATCGAATAAATGCTGTGCGGCTCGAAAGCGATGATGGTGGCGTAGGAACTGATAGACACGATCATGAGCGGTAAAAACAACTCGTAACCTCCTGTCAATTCGGCAATTAGGAACACGCCGGTCAGCGGCGCGTGCATGACGCCCGACATGACGCCCGCCATCCCCAGCAGGGCGAAATTTTTCTCGGAAAGCGCGCTCGTAAAGCCGAAATAATTGATTGTGTGCGCAAAAATAAATCCGGCGATGCAGCCGAGATAAAGGCTGGGCGCAAACGTACCGCCCGTGCCGCCGCCGCCGTTGGTTGCGCTGGTGGCGAATACTTTGGTCAGCAATATCAGCGACATGAAAATCACGATACCCCAATAATTGATGTTGATGCCGTTCAGCGGACTGTGTTCCATCAGCGAGGAAAAATGTCCCTCGAGCAACATGCCGATCGTATCGTAGCCTTCGCCGTAAAGCGGTGGAAATAAAAAGATTAGCACGCTCAGCACGATGGCGCCGATGAGGAATTTTTGCCATTGACGCCGGATTTTGCGGAAAACGTCTTCAAACTTGATCATCATGCGGGTGAAATACAGGGAGAAAAAACCGCAGAAAACGCCCAGCAGCAGCACATAAGGGATGCGCTCTATGTGGAAAACTTCGGTCTGCAAGAATTTGAACATGGCGTCCGTTCCCGTAAAGATATAGGACATGGTAGCCGCTGTAACAGAGGATATTAGCAGTGGAAGTACGGAAGTCATCGTCAAGTCGAGCATCAGCACTTCGATGACGAAAACCAGCCCCGCGATAGGCGCTTTGAAAATACCGGCAATGGCGCCCGCCGCGCCGCAACCGACGAGCAGCATCAGCGTTTTCTGTTCCAGCCGGAAAAACCGCCCCAGATTGGAGCCGATGGCAGCGCCGGTCAGCACAATCGGCGCCTCGGCGCCGACAGAGCCGCCAAAGCCGATCGTAAGCGCGCTCGCAGCGATGGAAGTCCACGTATTGTGCGATTTGATGCGGCTACTGCGCTGGGAAATGGCGTACAGAATTTTGGTGATGCCGTGGCTGATATCGTCGCGCACGATATATCTGACAAAAAGTCCTGCCAGCAAGATGCCTATGGCAGGCAAAATCAGCAGCCAGATATTGGCGCCTTCCGTCAGGTGCGACGTCAAAAGGACTTGTATGAGATGGATCGTACTTTTCAGAATCAGAGCGGCAATCGAAGCGCCGATACCTACCAGAAAACTGATTATCAACACAAAAGTCCGTTCCTTGATACGCTTTTGCAGCCATATCAGCAAATTGAATATTTTCCTGTTTTCCGCTTTTTCTTCCATTTCCGTTACACTCCCTTGCCCGTGAATACCGTTTGAATTGTATGTATAAGTATCGTAATATCAAGTATTAACGACATATTTTCATAGTAAAGTATATCAAAATCAAGGCGTTCAATCATTTTATCCACCGTGTCGGCGTAACCGTATTTCACCATTCCGAGCGACGTGATGCCGGGTCGGACGTTGTGAAGCAGGTAGTAATAAGGCGCCTTTTCGACGATTTGATCAATGTAGTAACGCTGTTCGGGGCGCGGACCGACGAGCGACATGTCGCCTTTCAGCACGTTCCAGAATTGCGGAATTTCGTCGAGGCGGTATTTGCGCAGAAATTTTCCGAACTTCGTAACCCGCTTGTCGTCGCGCTCGGTCAGGTACGGTCCCTGTTTCTCGGAATCTGCATACATTGTCCTGAATTTCAGGATAGTAAACGGTTTTCCCCGATAACCGATCCGTTCCTGGCGGAAAAAAACGGATCCCGGAGAATCTGCCTTGACTTTCAGGGCAATATACAAATACACCGGCGAAAGCAGCATTAAAACGAGCGCCGATATAATCTTGTCCATCAGTAGTTTGATGTTTTTTCCGGCTTCCGAAAAATTGTTTTCCGTAACATCAATGAACGGCACGCTGTAAACGTCCTTGACTTTTGTTTTGGACAGGAGATTGGTTTTTCCCGCAACTACTTTTATCGGACAACGGTAACGGTACAGATTATAAAGCAGTTGCGCAATATTTTCACTGTCGGACGCAACGATGATTCCGTCAATTTTCCGGTTTTCGATAAACTCCGCAACATCCTCATTTTCACCGATAAACCCAATAATTCTGTATTCCGAATCCTGCAAATTCCGTTTGATTTTTTCGGCATTTTCCCCGGAACCGATCACAATCACATTTTCCAGCCATTCGTGATTCCGGATTTTCCGCAAGGCGTGGCTGGTGATGATAATTCTCCCTAAATACGTGAGAGTGAATTGAATAGCCCACAACGAAAAAAACAGGGTGTAATAAATTTGAATAGAATCGGGCGAATCGTTGAGTACCACGATAAAAAAGATCAAAACGATACCGATCGCAACGGACGTGAAGGTCGAAAACAGTTCGCCGATGCGCGATTTTCCGAAAGGTTTGTTGTAATATCCCGACAGAAAATAAATGAAAATCCAGAAGAAAGGTATCAAAATCTGTCCCTTAATGACCTGATAAAAAAGCAGAAAGTCACTTAACTGTTGAAAATCGTATTTAGCCACTTCATGAAAACGCAGCAGGTTGAACAGCAACCACGCAACGATTGCCACCGAAAAATCGGAAACGATGTATTTGATAGTCTGTCTGCGTTTGTTCATTGCATTATATTCTGATGATTTTCACCGTATTATCGAGATTTAATTGCAGGATGGACGATGGTTTTTTCGGCGCCGTATCCGTCTGCCCGTATTGGACGATGTAATCAACGCCGTTTTTGATTTCGTCCGAAATGTCTGAAAATGAGCGGGGAGAAGGTTCGCCGCTGATATTCGCCGAAGTCGAGACAACGGGTTTGCGAAACGTTTCGCACAGCGTTTTGGAAAAAATCTCCCGCGTGATGCGAATCGCGATACTCTTATTTTCCGCCAGCAGACCGGCGGCAAGGTTTTTTCCTTCGGGGTAGATGATAGTTATCGGATTATCAGACAGTTCCACGATGTCATACGCCATTTCCGGCACTTCCTCCACGTAGCGTTCCAGTTTCGCGGGCGCATCGAGCAACACGATCATCGCCTTGCTGTCGGTGCGTTTTTTCAATTCGTAAACGCGCTTTACCGCCTGTTCGTCGGTGGCGTCGCAGCCGATTCCCCAAATCGTGTCGGTGGGATAAAGCACTAATCCACCGCCTTTTAGCGCCTCGCAAGCGTTCCTTATATCTTCACTGAAAGTCTCCATACTCAGTGCAAAAATAGGTGAAATTCTCGATTGTTCCAAGCGCGGAGGGAAAAATTGCTTCCCGGCTTTCAGTTTCCGGTATCCCGGACACCCAAAACGAAAAGCGGAGATTTCAAAAAGGGACGTGATTTTTAATAACCAAATGAAAACGTGAGACTTCACTTTATCCGTTTCCGAGATCCTGAAATTTTACCTTCACACCCAAAAAATAGGTACACGCCAAACGGCGTGAGCGCTGGCTGTTTTTCCCCAATATCCCGCCAAGAATATTCACGACTTCCGAATTGCAAATCAGGAAGGACGGGGAAGGCAGCATTTTGATGGAAGAAGTTTTATTTTGCCTCCTTCTTACGGAATCTCATTAATGTATTTTTTCCAAAATCCGGGAGATGGAGGCAATTTACTTTCAAATATTTCGCTATCAAACGGAGATATTGTTTTGCCTTTGAATGCTTTCGTATCCGGCTTCTCTACTGCAGATAGTGTTATTTTATTTTTCATAATTATTCCAATCCAACAGCATGGCGTCGTCTAAAAGATCAACTCTTTCGCAAAAATCTTCATATTTTATATAACTGCTATTTTGAAGCCGGGTATTAAAAAGACTCATTATAGAAATGTTATTGTCATTTATAAGACTCTTTGTGCTATCTAATGAAAAAACTTTATCTATAGGCGTTCGAATCTCTAATGTTAGAATATTGTCTGTATTCAGGAAGCCGCCTGTATAATTTCGGACAAGTTTTAAATAGTAAGTCTGATGATATTTTTTATCTTTTCCTTCCTGATATTTTTCTGTAATTCTCTCTCCCTCAATCCATTGTCCTTGACTGTTTTGTTGTTGATATTCACTGTTAAACGATATTACGGCAAAATTCTTTTTCGCAATAATATAACTTTCAGTAACAATCGAGCCTCCTGCCCAATATTCAACCAACTGCCGAAATTCGTTCTTTTTTTGTTCCGATAAATACTCGCCTTTTATTAGATTACTGTAACTATACTCCCCTCCATTAATTAATTCTTCCTCTAATCTTTTACGTTCGGCATCCGTATAAACAAATTGTTTTTTTATTGTTTTTGTCAGTTGATAGCAATCCGTTTCATTGTATATGATATTCTCAACCTTGTAGAACGTACTGTCGGAGACTTTTCTATAAATGGGAGCAGATTGCATTGTTATTTTTTGAGGAAGATTGTTTGTTGATACAGAATTGCCATTGCTTATTTTCTTATCATTGATGTATCCATATTCTATCGAACCTTTTGATTTTTGATCTCCCCTCTGATTATCCGTATCGAATGAATGTGTTCTGTCAAGATTGGGCAGGTTGGTTTCGCTATTATTTTTTGCTTCTTCTCTTTTAGTTTTATTATCCCATACAAAAGTAGATACAACAGAATTAAAATCATAAATATCAATGTGCGAATAAGAAGATCCAAAGCGATGCGGATGAGTGAAACCCGGATTGTTTGCTTCCTCCTTTTTATACAACTTTGCCGTAATCAGGTAACCAATTATTTTTTTGGAAAAAATTGAATTGTTAAAGCCGTATTTTTGTTGGTAATATTTACCGTCAATAGCCCACATTGGCGTTGGAAAATACTCGATGCAGACTACTTTTTCAAACTCATTCGTTGAATCATTTACAACGTATTCACTGTGCCGAACTGCGGATATGGAATCGCTATAATAATTCTTATCAACATTCTTTTGGGCTTTCTCCAAAATTGAGTCAAACAGTTTTTGTTGACCCAATAAAAGGTTAGTATTCAAAAACGTAAAAGAGATAAAGACAATATATTTTACCCGTTGCATAATGATTATCAATGATCTGAAGTAGTTGATGGCAAATTAAACAACTGTCTTGAAGAATTGATTACTTTTTTGGTTTTATTCTTCATTTGTGGTACATCATATACTCTTTTGCTTTCATTAATGGATTCCACTAATTCTTCCCTGTCATGAACAAGAAATGATATTAACATTCTTGAATAATAATTATCAAAATAATAACCGGCATCCGTTTTCTTTGTTTGAAATTTCACTGTATAATCTCTCACTTTTAATTTAAGAACCGTCAGAAATAAAATTTTCCCTTTATCATACTCCTCTATTTCAGCGTCTTCCGCGATAGGATTAGCATTTTCAGAACTAAATGACAATAATGTCGTATCGGTTTTATCTATTACTGCTTCATATTTGGGAACAAAAATTCTATTTTTTATATCCTTGGGTAAAAAACTGATGATCATTAAAGTATCATCAACATTTTCTTTACCGACTACTCTATATTCCCTGTCCGTCAATTTTAATACCGGTATATATGCATGAAAATGATCGGAAAATCGGTTATTTTTAAGGATATTGGAAGTATATTCCGCCTGTTTGTTATTATTGATTTCTATCATATTTAAGTCAAAATTTATAATATTCTTTTTAGTATCGGATTTTTTCCAGTTTGCTGAATATAAAGCATGACCCTCCATCAATTCATCGCTGTTTTTTTCTTTTTCCATACCATGCCATAAGTAATGGAGTTCCTCCTTTGAATAATTATTCAATACATTTGAGAATGCTTTCCGTAAGATATCCATCGCATTCTCAAACGTAATGGTTACTTCCGGAAGTTCATAATTCACTGAATGTAATGCTATTACTGTTGAAGCAGTATCATCATTGCATACAAAAAAAACTTTTTCATATCCCATGATATTTACATTCAAAGTATCATTTACATTGGATAATATCGAAAAATGACCTTCTGAATCGGTATAAGTGAAAATGTTTCCATTCCTCCTATTTTGCATCACGACGTTTTCTATCGGCTCCCTTGTATCGGAATCAATCACCGTACCGGAAACTGTATTTTGCGAAAAGCCAGTATTTATGGCGATTATAAAAAATAATATTAAAATCCTTATCATATTTTTTTCATTTAGTTTTGCACAAAAGTCGGAATAAATTTTGTAATATCCAAATCTAATTTTCCCGAAAAGGCAGCATTTTGATGGGAGACGTTTTATTTTACCTCCTCCTTACGGAATCTCATTGATGTATTTTTTCCAGAATCCGGGCGTTGGAGGCAATTTACTTTGAAATATTTCCCTATCAACCGGAGATATAGTTTTGCCTTTTAACTGTTTCGCATCAGTCTTTTCTACTGCAAATATCGTTATTTTTGATAAATGCGAATAAGGCTGAGCCGAATAGATATTTCTGCTTGCCAGATGGTGAAATGAATGGATGAAATACGCTCCGGAAATTTCGTTTTGCGCGAATGTATAATGTTCATAATGGTTGGTTATTTGTGTGGAAATGCCTCTGATCTTTTTCATGGTCAATTCATCCACATTGGAAAGGGATTGTGCAATGTATTCGACGAGAACGGTATCTGAACGGCTTATAATATAGAGTGAATAGGAATGTCTCTTTTTGTCCGGGTGAGCAGGTGAACTCTTTATTATAAAATGTTCATCATCCCGAGAAAATAATTCGTAATGGGAATCATTTTTCGTATTGGTTCCGGAACCAATTGATTTAGCGATAAACTGAATACTCAACGGCGTTTTTTTGACGTAAAAACTGCCAGTATTTACGGATTTGGTAATATCATATTGCATTAATTTCGTATTCAGATTTACACTCCTTGACGATTTTTTATTGCTTCGCGACACGTCTATCAACGCATAAGCCTCCCGTTCTCCCCCTGCGCTTGTTTCCGGTTCTGCTTTGAGAAGGTAAGCAATATTCTCATTTTCATAATTATCAATCAGTTTTTGAAAACTTCTATTCAACAAATACTCAACATTGACTGGAGTAACGGTTATTTCATCCAATTCCTTAACATTTTTCGTTAATCCGACATTTGCGTTTTTTATCAGTTCCTCTGCTTTGACAGATACATCATCGTAGGCTAACTGCCGAAAACGAACGGTATCCTCCATTCGAACATTGATTGAAAAGTGTCCACTGTCATCGCTCATCGTCATATTCCGGTATTCACCGGTATAAACAACTGCCCCCGCAACAGGTTCTTTTGACTCGTCATCAAATATCATCCCTTTGATTTCCACTTGAGAATACAGAGATGAAGATGCTAACAGGCAGATAATTAATAGATATTTTTTCATAAATATAAAATTTACTTAAAAAGAGGCAAACTATTCCGTCTGCCTCTTTAAATAATATGTCAATGACCAGGTACTAATGTACTTACCTGTCCACCGCCATTTACTACTATTTCAGTATTCTCTTTAACCCATTCCCAAGCTTCACCTATTGCTTCACATGCGGCTTCAAAAGCATCGCCAATAGCACTCCAAATGGAACCTCCTTCTACTGAAATCAATTCGTCTTGCGACATTTCCGCAACGCCTAAAGCGTTCAAATCCAATCTGTTCATCTTTAATAATTTTTTAATTTAACATAAATTTCTCTTTGTCAGCAGGTTTCCTTTTGCGTGCACTCAAAATTCACCGTTTGGCAGTGCAAAATTACGTCCTTCCACTGCACAAAAAAAGCAGTAAAGATTTTTTGTCAAAAAATATCCTGCAAAGGTATCGTTTTTTTCCTTTTCCGACAAACATTGGAAAGAACAAAATAATTTTGCTTCACAATCTTTTGAATAATAATATGTTCTGTTCATCCGCGAATATTCAACCGGCGCTCCCATATCTTTCATTTCGTCAATGATGACAAAAAGACGCCGCTGGCTGATTCCCAACTTTCGGGCAAACTCCTCCGGAGTTCCCGTACATTCCTGACTGATTAGCCTATGCGCTTTCTGTAAAAGTTCAATTTGTTTTAACAGTATCATAAATTATTAATTATTATAGTTTTACATATATTGTTCTCTCCAAAGTTTTTGATAAGTTCCGTTGCCGGCGAGCAGTTGGTCGTGCGTTCCTGTTTCCACGACTTTACCCGCTTCGAGAACGATGATTTCATCGGCGTCTTTCACGGTGCTTAGCCGGTGCGCAATGATAATAATCGTTTTCCCTTGTCGGGAAAGAGCGGCAAGCGTCTGTTTCACAAACTTTTCCGAAATACTGTCAAGCGACGAGGTCGCTTCGTCAAATATCAGGATTTCAGGATCTTTGTACAGTGCGCGGGCAATGGCAATGCGTTGCCGTTCACCGCCCGAAAGCGACGCGCCGTGTTCGCCGATTTGCGTATTGTAGGCATTGGGCAATTTTTCGATAAACTCTCGAATCCCCAACTGTTCGCAAAGTCCGGTAATCTTTTTCATATCGGGAAAAAAGTCCCCAAGCGCTATGTTGTCCGTAACCGTTCCGTTGAAAAGTTCAATTTGTTGCGGAACAACGCCTGTTATGCGGCGTAAACTTTCGTTCGTCAGTTGATGAACCTGATAATCGCCGATCAGAATATTCCCCGACTGCACGGGATAAAGATGTTGAATAAGCGAGGTAAGCGTTGTTTTTCCGCTGCCGCTTTCGCCTACGATTGCCGTTGTCCGACCTTCTCGGATGGTGAGATTCAGATTGTCAAATACCTGCTTTCGGGATCCGTAACGGAACGAAACATGTTGAAAACAAACGTCTCCAAGCATTTCCTTTTCAAGACGGATTTTTTCCGTATCGTCTTCTTCCCGCTCCAAATCCATGATTTGAAAAAGACGGTCGGCAGCAATCAACGCATCCTGAATGGTTTGATTGGAAGAAATCAGCGTGCCGACCGGGCTTAAAACATACCCGACCAGCGAATAGAAAAGCATCAGCGTTCCGGGCGTCATTTCCTGCCGGATAACCAACGTGCTGCCCGCCCAAAGCAAGGCAACGGTAATGCACGCCGACACAAATTCGATTCCGCTCCCCGCCACAATCGAATTGATAATACTGCGATACGTGTTACGCAGCATGTCAACAAAGCGAAGTTCGGTTTTCAAGTTGGCAAAATCCTCAATACCAAACCGTTTAATGGTTGAAACCGAGTTCAGCGATTCCACCAGTTGCGATTCGAGATCGGCGGCGCTTTCCATGATTTTACGCTGGTATTTCTTGTTCATCCGGTTGAAGAAATAGTAAATCAGGAGGAACAGCGGCGCTGAAAACAAGGTTATCAATGCCAGTTTCCACGAAAAAACCAACATCAAACCAAGTGTAAAAAACAGGATAAGGATATTTACCACGAGATTTAAGGAAACATTGTTGATAAAGACCCTGATTTTCATGGCGTCTCCTATTCGCGAAATAATCTCGCCTACCCGCATCGTATCAAAGAACTGTTGCGGGAGCGAAAGCAGATGTTTGTAGTATCCGAGAATGAGCGTAGCATCAATTTTTTGTCCTGTTTTGAGCGCCAAAATGCTTTTCATGGCTCCAATCAGCGTCCTGGCGATAATGATAAAAATCATGATCACTCCCATCAAATTCAAGAGATTCAGGTTGTGATCAACCAGTACATAATCGGTTATTTTTCCGATATAAATGGAGGTGGAAAGTCCGAGAATACTGTAAATAATAGCGCCGACAAGCGCTTCGCCCATCACGCTCTTATGCGGTTTAATCAATTCGAGAAAAGCCATCGCCGGACTTTTCTTTTGATTGCCCCTGACAAACGTATCTTGGGGAAGCATCAGAATCAAAACGCCCGTCCATTCCTTTTGAAATTCTTCGTGCGATTTCTTGATGAGCCGTCCTTCGCCCGGATCCATAATTTCAATGTATCTATCTGTATATTTGTAGATTACAACGAAATGCAATAACTTCTCTTTTATCAGTAAATGAGCGACAGCGGGCTTGGGAATATTCTTCAGAGAAGCGAATGAGCCTTTTACGCCTTTTGCTTCAAAACCCATTTTTTGCGCTGCTTCAATCATCCCGAGTACGTTGGTTCCTTTCTTGTCCGTAAA
Source organism: Tannerella sp. (assembly GCA_031277235.1). Taxonomy (GTDB): domain Bacteria; phylum Bacteroidota; class Bacteroidia; order Bacteroidales; family Tannerellaceae; genus Tannerella. Next base: position 10,914 of record JAITMT010000001.1, on the reverse strand, counting down.
AGCATATTGCCGGATTCGGGAAACAGGCAATTTCAATCCGTAAAAGGCGGCAACCGAGGCAAGGCACGCCGCCCCGCAGTCGGTAATATCATGCTGTTTTATTTCTATTCCTTTTTTCATATTTTTTAGTTTTAACTTCTTTCTTTGAACCTTGAACCTTAAACTTTGAATTTTCAACTCCCCTCATATTGCGCAGGATTCACCCAGTCGTCTATTTTTTGATACAACAAATCGAACAGCGAACGTTTGGTGATAATGAAATGTGCCGAAACCGTCATTCCCTTTTTCAAATACCCTTTAATACCGTTTTTTCTTTCGAGAAAATCACGGTCAAAACGGCATTTCACCTTGTAGAAAGCGTTATTGCCGGAATTGTCGGTCATAAAATCGGAAGAAATATCCGTTACTTTACCCTGTAAAATACCCCATTCATTGTAATTGAACGAACTTACCTGAATGTTCACCGGCATTCCGATTGCCAAATAGCCGATATTGCGCGGCGAAACATAAATCTCCGCCAATAACGAAGAATCGGGACTTATCATGGCAAGCGGAGCGCCCGCCTGAATACTGCTGCCTTTGTAGATACCGCTGAATTGGTCAATTGTGCCCGACACGGGACTGATAACCACATAATTGTCTTTCTCCTTTTCCGATTGCTGAATGGAAGAAGTCATTTCCGCGTACATATTATTATAGTCGTTCAAATCGCTTTGCCATTTCGCCGCCTGATTATTGACAAACGATTCAAGCGCATTGCCGGCTTTATTATATTCGTGTTGATAGCCTTCAAACTCTTCCGCTGAAATCACTTTTTTGTCAAACAGCCGTTTATTGCGCTCATAATCCAATTTTGTTTTTTCAAGATTCGTCTCATATTCAGTCTTTTGCCGCAGATAAAGATAATATTCCTGTTGCCGCACGGGAGAACGGAAAGACGCAGGTTTTGAATCCGAAGCCAATAACCGCAAGTCGCTTAAATGTTCGCGAAAATCTTCCAGCCTCTTGTTCTGATAAGAGATTTTGAAATCGGGAGAAGAACGCAGGAAAGTAAGAATGGTGTCTCCCAACCGTATTTTTTGTCCTTCCCTGACATAGACGGAATCTACCCATTCCGATACGCTTGCATAGATTTCCGTTTTCTCCGCCAACGGACGGATAATACCCGTATTCTGAACGGATACGTCCACATACAAAAAAGGTAATGCCGCGCCTGCAACAGCGACGAGCAATACTAAAGTCCAATAAATGCCGTGAAATTTTACGGCAGATTTTTCAAGATAGGCGTCAATTCCGTTATTGACCAATTCCGACGGTAAAAGCCTCATAACACAAAATCCGCTTTCAAGCCCCATGAAAGCCTTTTAGTTGTGAAAAGCGTGGGACTTCGCCTATCTGTGTTCGAGACCTTAGACTATCTATACAGCAAATATAACAAGCCCACGCCACAAAGCGTGAGCATCGGCATTTTATCTTGCTGTATTCTGAAATTGTCTAAGTTTCGAACACAAGAAAAAAGCTAACGCTTTTTATATTAATATTTTATCTCTATATCATTTCTTTATTTGTTTGTAATATTTTTTGTATCCTTATCATTGTACATTTAATTCCGTACAAAAGTCGGAATAAATTTTGTAATATCCAAATTTACTCCCTGCAAATATACGGTTTTTTCGGAATATCTCCCAAAAATTTCATTCCCGTTCATAAAATTCCAGAATTTTTTTGCGGAAAATGAAGTCGTATTTTGCCTGCGTGCGGTTAGACAGCGCACGTGTCATGTTGGTTTTGGCGTCGTTGTATTCATACATTGTCGCGCGACCGTTGTTCAGTTTTTCTTCCATGTATCCGAAGGCTTTTTCGGCGGACTGACCGGCTTTTTCAGCGGCTTTGTATTTTTCTTCCGACGTAACGGCATTATAATAAGCCTGTTGAATCTCTTTATATAAAGTCTTTTTTGTATTTTCGAGTTGCAATTCCTGCATGGTTTTGTACAGTTTTGCCGTGCGGACGTTGTTGCGCGTGGCAAAACGGTTGAAAATCGGAATGTTAAGACTTAATCCAAAATATTCGTTGCGGTTATTTTTCAATTGATCGGCGAATGAAATATTATCGAATCCATTGATAATATAGTAGTTATTGCTGTATCCCGCGCCAAACGAAAGCGTCGGATAATACTGGCTTTTCGCCACGAGAATGTTTTTTTCGCGACTTTGCAGCCTCAATTCTTCGGCGCGAATGGAAGCGCGCGAGACGAGTGCATTGCCGAAAATCGCGTCGGGGCGGCGGGCAAGCATGAAATCTATCTCAGCCTGCGGCTCTCCCACGTCAAAATCTTCGGGCGAAGGCAATTCGAGCAATTGCGTGAGCGAAAGAATTGCCATTCGCAAATCGGAAACAGCCTGAACGGCAGAGAGTTCATCATTGGCAAGTTGCGCCTCGATTTCATAAATTTCCGCTTCGGAAGCGCGTCCCGTTTCGTACATTTTGCGGATTCTGTCCAACTGTTCCTTCGACAAATCAACCTGCTGATTGGCAATGTTTAACACTTCCTTGCTGTACAATATTTGAAGGTATGCGGAAACGATGTTGATTTCCATGCTTTCGCGAGCCTTGTCCAATTCGGCTGCAACTGTCTGTAAATCAAGTTTTGACGCCGCAATTTCATTGTTGATTCTGAATCCCGTGAAAATCGGCACGTTCGTCGAAAGTCCCCAGTTGGTCGAGCGCGAATTGTTGTCCTGATAGGTGTTGTCGTATCCCGACGGAGAACGCCCGAAATTATATGATTGTGAGGCACTTCCGGTGAGATTCGGCAAACGCTGGTTTTTCGATGTACTCAGTGCAACTTCCTGCACGTCAACATTTACCGCCTGCATTTTGATGTCCAAATTATGTTCGTTGGCATAGACAATACATTCCTGTAGCGACCAGACTTTAGCAACATCCTGTGAATAAGCAGATTGTCCAGCAAATAAAATAACCGTAATAAATATAAATATCTGTTTCATAAGTGTTTATGGCTTTTTAGGTTCGTTGCTGACGATGGCTCCTCTGATTTTGTCGGTTTTCGTCAGTCCTTCTTTCACTTCAATTTTGATGCCGTCGCTCAAACCGGTTTTAATGTGATGTTTTTCAAATACTTGCAGGGGTTTTTCTTCCTTCAGCAATTGCACGAAAGCCGAGTCGCCGCTAAATTCCACCGTACTCTCCGGAATCGTCAGGACGCTGTCCACCGTACGATTGGTAACTATTTCAGCATTAGCGCTGTAGCCGGCACGAATATAGACCGTGTCCGGTATTTTTACGGCGGCTTTGATTTCAAACTGAATCGCCCCGTTTGCTTCGACGCCTTTGGGCGACACATATTCGAGCGATGCGTCAAACGATTGATTTTCAATGGCTCCAACCGTCAGTTTAATGGGCATTCCTTCTCTGATTTTACCGATTTCGGTTTCATCTACTTTACCCTTGAAAATCATGTCGTTCATATTGGCGACCGCAGCGATAGTCGTCCCTTCGTTGAAGTTATTTGCCTGAATAACAGAATTTCCCACTTCTACCGGGACGTCCAGAATCGTTCCCGTAATCGTGCTGCGGATTTGCGTCGTACTGCTCGTTTTCGAGTTTCTGGCGATACCGTCGCGGACGATTTCGAGCGCGCTTTGCGCATTGTTCAGTTCTTCCTTGGCTTTCAGGTAGTTGGCTTCCGACGTGTCAAAATCCTGGGCGGTCATGATGCCCTGATTAAACAGTTGCTGATCGCGCTGAAACGTGGTTTCCGCCTGTTTGAAACTGATTTCTGCCACATTGACGCGCGATTCGGCGCTGTTGAGTTGTACCATTTCGGGTATAACTTTCACTTTGGCAATGATTTCGCCTGCCGTAATTTTTTGCCCCGCCTCCTTGGTCAATTCGGAAATAATGCCCGAAATCTGCGGTTTAATCAGGATTTCAAAGCGCGGCTCCACGCTTCCCGTAGCTACGGTTTTCGTTTCCACAATGCCATTTTCGGGCGTAACAACCTCATATACAACCTTTACCGGTTGCGCTTTCTTCCAGAGAAAAACGAATGTTCCCAACACCGCCAATCCCACCAGCGACAGCAGGATGATTCTCGTGATTTTCTTAAAAATACCTTTTTTCATATCGTAACATTTTAATAATTTGAAAATTATACCTCTCCCCTAACCCCTCCCCACAAGGGAGGGGAATAGGAAAAGAGGGGAGCGTTCCCTTCCTTTGGAGGGGTTAGGGGAGGTTTTCCGTTCTCCCGTTTATCCGTGTTCCCGTTCATACTCTAAACTCTAATTTAATAATTTGAAAATTTGAAGATTTGAAAATTCAATCTAAAATCGTAAATCTAAAATCCAAAATCTTATTCGTCTCGAATCGCGTCAATCGCCTTGATTTGCAAGGCTCTCCACGCGGGAATCAAGCCCGCCAGCAGTCCGCAAATCAACAGCACAAATGTCGCGGCGAGAGCCGTCCCGATATGCACGCCCGGATGCAACAGGGCGGGAGTTTCAGCCGGATTTGCAGACATCACCTTGTCCACCAAATCGAGCAGAAAAACGCCGCAACTTAATCCCAACAAGCCTGCCAATGCCGTCAGTACGAGACTTTCGCTCATAATTTGCGAAATAATATTCCACGGTTTGGCGCCGATAGCGCGACGAACGCCTATCTCGCGCGTACGTTCTTTCACCGTAACCATCATAATGTTGCTGATGCCGATAATGCCGGCAAGCAGCGTGCCAAGTCCTACCCACCATACCAGAATGTCAATCCCCGAAAAAAGACTTTGAAACGTACTGAATTGCGCTGCAATGTTCACTACGCCAATGGCTTGCGGGTCAGTGGGCGAAATTTCGTTTTGCCGTTTCATAATCCCTGTAGTCTCGTCTATCACTTGCTGGATATTATATCCCGGTATCACGCTCACACACAGAAAATGAATGATATCTCCCTGATTGAGTGTCTGTTGCATCGTTGAAAACGGAATAAAAACCGTAGATTCGATTCGTCCGCCGATATTTACGCCCGAAGCAATTTGCTTGATCACGCCAATGACCTGATAATAAAGCCCGTTCACCCGAACATATTTTCCGCACGGGTCTTCGTTCTTGAACAGTTCTTCGCAAATCCGCGTCCCGATGAGGCAAACTTTCCTGCGCTCCTGTATATCAATTTCATTCATCAGCCTGCCGTAATGCAGCGTGGGTTTCTCGATTTTGAAATAGTCGGGAAATACGCCTTTTACATTGTAAGTGCCTGCAATTTGACCATATACGATGTTTTTATCACTTCTGTTTCCCCAAATTATCGGCGAAATGGCGTCCAAACCCTTGACACCCAGCCTGACCGCTTCATAGTCGCGTTCCCGCAAATACCAGACACGTCCCTTGTTAAAACCGTGATAGGATTCGCTCGTGCGGTCGGAAAAAAAGAAGAGCGAGTTCGTTGCAAACCCTTCCACAGTCTTGAACATGCTGTTTTTCAATCCATTGCCTGAACCGAGCAAAATGACGAGCATCAGGATACCCCAAAACACGCCGAAGCACGTCAGGAAACTCCGTGTCTTATTGCGGGTTATCGTTACCCAAATCTCTGTCCATCTGTCTAAATCAAACATATCTATCTATTTTTTGTGTGAACGTGTGAACGGTTAAACGTATAAACGGTGTATTTGTTTTTCCGTTTGCCCGTTTTCCCGTTCAACCGTTTATCCTTTTATTCCGTATTCATAGCCTCCACCGCTGAAATATTTACTGCCTTGCGAGCCGGAAAATAGCCGGCAAACACGCCTGCAATCACCAGTAAAACCGTCGCCGAAACGGCAATTCCAAGACTGACGGTCGGATGACGGAAGATGCTCATTCCTTCGCCCATATTGCCATTACTGGCTGTCTCCGGATTGTTTGCGCCCGACATCGTCATTCCATAGTCAATCAACTCCGTCAGCCCGATGCCCAGAAACATACCGACATACCCGAACGCCGCCGTAATCAAAATGGCTTCAAAAATAATCAGCATCAGAATGGAACCGGGTTTCGCCCCAACTGCTTTCCGGATGCCTATTTCGCGCGTCCTTTCGCGCACCGTTACGAGCATGATATTGCTAACTCCCACAATACCGGCCATTAACGTGCCGATTCCCACAATCCAGATGAAAGCCATAATGCCCGTTGTCAGCGCGCGGAACATTCGAAACGCCTCGCCCGTGTTCCACATTCCGATAGCCGATTCGTCGGTCGGGTCAAACTTGTGCCTGCGGGCAAAACTTGTCCGCATTCGCTGTTCAAATGCCTTGTTTTCGGCTTCCGTCGCGACGCCTTTTACCGTAAATGTCATATTATCAAGATATTTTCCGTAATTATACAACAATTGCGCCGTTGTAAACGGAATGTATGCAGGCGAATTGTTGCTCATATTCTTGTCGTAATAAACTCCTATCACTTTGAACATTACGTTATTACATTCGATATATTGACCGAGCGGATCCTTGTCACGAAACAGCACCTCCGCCATTCGCGGGCTGATAGTAATGACCTTGCGCCTGTCCCGTATATCTATCTCGTTGATAAAGCGACCTTTACCCTGATAGAATTGAACGAAATTAATCTTGGCATGGTCGGGAAAAACGCCGTTTGTTTCGCCCGTAAAAAATTCCTTGTTGTAGGCTAAAGTATCTGTATGATAGATAGTTGCCGAGGTGAGTACGATTTCGGAATGTTCGCGTTTCAGCGAATAATAATCGTCGGTGGTGAAGCGGATTCTGCGGTTGGGCTGCATTCCTTTCCAGGCTTTCGACGTGAAGCGTCCCCACATTTCAACCCGGTTATCGGCTAAGTCTCTGAAATTGTACATGATACCGTTTTTCAGTCCGTTTCCGGCGCCCAGTAACACGACGAGCATGAAAATTCCCCAAGCCACCGAAAAGCCCGTTAAAAAAGTACGTAACTTGTTCTTCATCATCGTACTCCAAATCTCGCGAAAGTTGTCAAAATCAAACATGGCCGTTTTCTATCAAACCGTCTTTTACGTGTATAATTCTATCTGTTACAGCGGCTACCGACTGTTCGTGCGTTACGATAATCATGGACATCCCCGTTTTGTTCACTTCGCGCAACAGTTGCATCACTTCCACCGTCGTTACGCTGTCGAGAGCGCCCGTCGGTTCGTCTGCCAAAATCACTTGCGGCTGCGTAATCAAGGCTCTGGCAATGGCTACGCGCTGTTTTTGACCGCCCGACAGTTCGTTGGGAAGATGGTCAGCCCAGTCTCTGATTCCCATTTTATCCAGGTATTCCAGCGCAAGTTCATTGCGTTTTCTGCGTGAAACTCCCTGATAATAAAGCGGTAATGCAACGTTTTCCATCGCGTTTTTGAACGATATCAAATTGAAGGACTGGAAAATAAAGCCGATCATCCGGTTGCGGAGTTCGGCGGCATGGCTTTCGTTTAAGTTCTTAATCAGTTGATTGTTAAGATAATAGTCACCACTGTCGTAAGTATCCAGGATGCCGATAATATTCAAAAGCGTACTTTTCCCCGACCCCGAAGCGCCCATGATGGAGACCATTTCGCCTTTCTCAATATCCAGGTCAATGCCTTTCAACACGTGCAAAGGCGACCCGCTGTAATATGTCTTGTTGATGTCCCTTAGTTTGATAATCATTATTTCCTTGATTTTCTTGTTTTTTTCGCCGCAAAATTAGCAAAACGTACCAAAGCGTCCCAATTTCTTTGACGAACAGCAGATTTTTTTTGACGACCGGCGTCTTTTCCGGGGAAAAAAGTACGATTGCTCATAATTGATTTTATTTTTACCTATTAGACGACAAAGGTATGGTTTTTGTTACAGATTTTTTGAAATATTTTTAAAAATATTTTTTTTTATGGCATATTTTAACCGTAATTTCAAAGTTATTAATCCGCATACTGATGCGGTTACCCCGGAAAAATCATGTTTTTCCCAGCCGCCAATTCACTAAAAACAGTTGCCGGGTAGCGCGTGTGAAGGCGGTGTAAAGCCAACGGTAGAAGTCCTCGCCCATCATTTCCGGGGTTACGTAGCCGACGTCAAGGAAAACGTTGCTCCATTGCCCGCCCTGCGCTTTATGGCAGGTAACGGCGTAGGCGTATTTCACCTGAACAGCGTTAAAATAGGGGTCGTTCTTGATTTTTTTGATGCGTTCCTTTTTGTTCGGGATGTGCGCATAATTTTCCCGGGCAGCGGCAAAAAGCCTGTTATTCTGTTCGTTCGTCAGCGCGGGCGCTTCGTTTGCGAGCGTATCCAGCAGGATTTTCAGTTCCATTTCGGCGTCGTCATCTTCAAAAGCCGCCAGAATATTACAAAATCGGAAACCGTACATTTCCTCCGTTTTACGGACGCGCAATACTTTGATTATCTCTCCGTTGGCAATAAAATCACTTTCATTTTCCGTGCTTCGCCAGAAATAATTGTTTTTGACGACCATCAGCCGGTCGCCCGACGCAATTTCGCTTTCACGGTATAAAATCCTGTTTCTCACGCCATTATTGTAAATATTTGCGTTTTTGTTGGAACGGGTGATAATCATCGTATCGTCAATGCCGGCGCGATTGTACGAGGATGAAATCTCCTCGATCAAATCTTCTCCCTGAATTTTTTTCACGTCCTTGAAATTTTCGGTCGCAATGTCGGGATAAACGTCTATATCACCGGTTCTGAGCGCATCTCGAATATGCGTAGCATTGATCAGTATGCCCGAATCCTGCGACTGACGCACCACTTGAGTAAGTTGAATTTCAGTCACTTCCAGATTATACCGTTTCAAATAGTCGGCATTCAGCGCGGGGCTTTCGGTGAGCGACACGGGCGGAAGTTGCGCCGAATCGCCCAGCAAAATCAGACAGCAATTTTCGCCCGAATAAACATACCGGATGAGGTCGTCGAGCAGGCAACCGCTTCCGAACAGACCGGCTTCTGTCGGCTGATTGGAAATCATAGACGCCTCATCTACAATGAAAAGCGTATCCTTGTGCAGATTTTCGGAAAGCGAAAAACCGGCGAAATCGTCCGCAAAACTTTTCTTGCGATAAATCTTTTTATGAATGGTAAAAGCCTGATGCTCCGCATATTCCGAAAATACTTTCGCCGCTCTGCCCGTAGGAGCCATCAGTACGGCTTTCTGTTTCAGTGCGTTCATCATTTTGACGGTAGCGCCGAGCAGGGTCGTTTTTCCCGTTCCCGCGTAGCCTTTGAACAGCAACATGACGTCTTTTTTCGGCGAAACGAGGAAGTCGGACAGCGTTTGGAGAGCCGCCGATTGCTCGCCGGTAGGCTCGAAAGAAAACGATTCGAGTATTTTGCTGTATATGAACTTACTAATCATAAAAATCAAAATAATTTGGCGGTTAAAGATAGTTATTATAAATTTGCCCTGAAAATTTTAATAAATAAAATATGAAAATACGTGTTCCCGACGCTTTGACAGCCAATATTTCGGAAAAGTATAACGTATCTATCAGGTTGAATGACAACAGTTTCACCTTTACGGGTTATGTTCCCGGAGAGCGGGACAGTTTTTTCCGGGAGACCGTTCCGTTGGACAAAAACAAGTCGTTGGCAGATTCCCTGAAAGATATTTATTTTGATAACGAATGTCTGAAATATGTATTTAAAAGTCTGAATATCATTTGTGTAACGGAAAGATATACGGTTATTCCCGAAGATGTTTACAGCGAGCGGGACAAGGAAAAACTTTTTTCGCTCTGTTTCACACCGAAAGAGAATGGCAAAATTATCACGGAAGACATTGATAATAATAGTTTTATATCAATTTTCGAGTTTGATACGGAAGCATACGAATTTTTGATGCGTTCGTTCATAAACGCCACTTTTAGACACGCGCTTTCGCCGACGCTGAAACTCTGGCAAAAAAACAGTCTGGCAACCTACCCGAAACAGGTGTATATGAATGTTTATCAAGGCGTTATTGATGTCGTATGTTTTGAACACGGGGAATTGCTTTTCGCAAATTCTTTCCCGTATGAGAGGGAAAATGACATTTTGTATTTTGTAACATACGTTTGTAAACAGTTAAATATTAATCAGTTGGAAGATGAATTGTATTTCTGCGGCGAAATATCTGTTTGCAGGTCGGTGATGAATGTTTTGGACGCTTATTTCGAGCGGATTAACCTGTTTACAAAGAAAATGGAAAAATATCAATCTCCTGTAGATGAGGAGGTTCCATTGGATATAATTATCTTGACGGAATGCGAATAGTCAGCGGAATATACGGCAGACGCCGGTTTCAGGTGCCTTCTTCGTTCAAGGCTCGCCCGACGACCGATTTTGCCAAGGAAAATTTATTCAACGTGCTGAACAATATTTTCGATTGGGAAGATGCGGAAGCGCTTGATTTATTTGCCGGTACGGGCAGTATTTCGTTTGAAATGCTGTCGCACGGCTGTCGCGCCGTTACAGCGGTGGAAAACGACCGCCAACATGCGGCATTTATCGAAAAAGTGGCAAAGGAACTGAAAACGGAGGCGGTTCGCATCGTAAAAGGCGATGTTTTCCGGTTTTTAGAGACGGCTCGTGAAGAAAGTTATGATCTTATTTTTGCCGATCCTCCTTATTTATTACCTAATATTGAGGATGTTCCGCGACTTGTGCTGGGAAAAAACCTGTTGCGGGAAGACGGGCTTTTCGTGATGGAGCATTCGGGCAAAATAGATTTTTCGTTCCTGCCGCAATTCCGGCAAAAACGGGTTTACGGGGCGGTGAATTTCAGTATTTTCGGGAAATCTGCTCCCTGAACGCACATTGCAGAAAAAATACAAATCGTTGCAAACGATAGACAGAAAAAACGATTTGACAAAAATTTCGCATCTGTTTGGATAAATTTTCTTCAATTTCTA
>JAITMT010000552.1 GCA_031277235.1 Tannerella sp. | reverse complement strand
CACTGAAAAATTGCAAACGGCAGGCTACGGAAACATGCGCAATGCCGAAAAGGAAAATGCAATGACTTTCGGCAAGGGATATGATATTCATTTCCTTGATACACAGACTTATCACGTGCCTGTCCGCGAGCAGGGCAATAAGCCGCAGGACGAGATTTATTTCCGTGACTGTCTGCGTCAAAACGCGGCTATTCGCGATGAGTATGCAAAATTGAAGTACGCTTTTGCCGAAAAACACCGGTTTAACCGGGAAGATTATACCCGGGCAAAGACGGAATTTATTGTGAAAATCACGGAACGGCAAAAGGAGAAATCGGATTTAATTGACACACTCGCACCCTGACCATATAGGCAGTGCATTCAAAATAAAGGAATTGTCGAATTGTGCCGTCTAAGCAGCATGCGAAGTTGAAAGAGCGTGGATAGAAAATATTGATAAGTAGTTTGCCGAACGTCCCATTCCCACATCGCTTTTGTTGTTTCGCCGATGTTTTCGTATCTCGTGAAGAAAATAAAGCCTGTGAGAATTTTGTTGAAGTAGAAATTTAGAATGAACATTCTGATTAAATGAATGAGTAGATTTCACTTGAAATTTTGTTGTTTTTTCAAAAAGTAGTTGTATCTTTGCAGTTGTATTTTGCAAAACTCCACGAAATGTATGGAGTTTTGCAAAATAGAAAATAGGAAATATGACAACAAATAATAAATATGACTATGTAGAAACCTACCTTGATACAATTCGAGCAAAAGGCAGGTATTCATTTGCATTGGAAGAGTTATTGAATGAATTTAAAATTTCATACAAAACTCTTCTTGAGCGTTTGTCTAACTTGAAACGAAAAAACAAAATTGCACAAATTCGCCAAAATTTTTATGTTATTATTCCGCCCGAATATTCCGCTCTTGGCACACTTCCGCCCGATTTGTTTATTGATGCAATGATGAAATATTTAAGCAAAAAATATTATGTCGGACTTTTGTCGGCTGCCGCTTTGCACGGCGCAGCACATCAGCAACCTACAACTTTTTTTGTAATGTCTGAATTTCCTGCGCCAAGAAATATTGTCAACGACAAATTAAAAATCAGATTTTTTTCCAAACAGAATATCATCGAAGACGGCATTATCCAAAAGAAAACGCCGTCAGGTCGTATCAATGTATCCTCGCCCGAATTGACGGCATTTGATTTGTTAGACAACATCAAACAGTTTGGCATCAATAGAATTGCAACCATTTTAATGGAACTTTACGAAGTAATGCTTCCTTCAAAATTAGTGAAAATAGAAAAATTGGTTGATAATAAGGCAAATAGTCAACGGTTGGGATTTATTTTAGACAATATTGTAGGCGAAAAAAAACTGTCAAACGCTTTGTATAAAAATATTTCAAAAACAAATTTTACGAAAACAGCGCTTTCTCCGTTGAAAGAGAAAACAGGCGAATTGAACGAAAAATGGAAAATCATAATTAACGAACAGATAGAAACTGATTTATGATTGAACAAAGTTATATTGAGGAGTGGCGGAGTGCGCACCCTTGGTCAAATCCGCAAGTGGAACAAGACCTCGTAATTTCCCGCGCAATTGTAGAAATATTTTCCGATGATTTATTGCGAAAATCATTAGCCTTTCGAGGCGGGACGGCGTTGCACAAACTCTACATCACGCCACAGGCACGCTATTCCGAAGATATTGACCTTGTCCAAATAAATTCAGAGCCGATAAATCCTGTGCTGAAACGAATTAGAGAAAAGTTGAGTTTTCTCGGCACAAAACGCATTGTAAAACAGCACATTCACAACAATACAATGATTTACCGTTTTGACACCGAAATTCAACCCATTGTGAACATGCGACTGAAAATCGAAATCAATACCCGCGAGCATTTGAATGTTTTTGGCGTTCAAGAAATCCCGTATAAGGTAGAAAATGGTTGGTTTTCAGGCGAGTGTAATGTTACCGGATTTGCGATTGAGGAACTTCTCGGCTCAAAATTGAAAGCGCTTTACGGACGCAAAAAAGGACGGGATTTATTTGATTTGTATTGGGCTTTTATGCATTTGAATATTGATGCCGAAAAACTGCTCTTTTGCAATCAAAAATATTATGAAAATGCTGAACAAAAACAACCGACCAACCGGCAATTTTTGCGTAATATGGAGGAAAAAATCAACGATGTTGAATTTACAAATGATATATTTTCAGTAATCAGACCGGATATTGAGTATGACGATGCTATTGCGTGGAAGAAAGTAAGAAATGGATTGAATATTGAATCTGATAAATAATCTCCTCCCGTTCATCAAGAAAATTTGGCATTTCATCAAAAAAAGTTGGGCGGGAATAAAATGGAGTTTACTTTTGTCGCATATTATCATTAAAAGAAAAAAATATAAAAAAAAGATTTTTGGTAATAATCTTAACAGCATTTAGTTATATAAACTCAAATGCACAAATTGACAAAATAGATGAAGAAAAAAACAAAACGAAACCTGATGTGGATCATTTTTGCAATTATTTTATTGGGTGCAGGCGTATTGTTGGCTGTCCCTCTGGTACTTATGAATACCATGCTCAACGTGCACGTAAATTACAGCAAAACATGGACAGCCGAAGAATACGGACTCGAAGCGAAGCATTTTTTCGTAAAAACGGACGACGGACTGAACATTTCAACGTATGAAGTTGCCGTGGAATCTCCCAAAGCCGTGATTATCTGTCTGTCAGGCATTCACAATCCTTCTGCAACCATCTATTTCGGTCATGCACGGCTATTTCGGGAAAACGGCTTTGCCACCGTTATCCTCGATATGCGTGCGCACGGAGAAAGCGATGGAAACAGGATTTATGCCGGATACAGGGAATGGCTCGACGTCAAAGCTGCCGTCAATTATATCAATGAAAGCAC
>JAITMT010000505.1 GCA_031277235.1 Tannerella sp. | reverse complement strand
TGTATAATGTCGAGCATACATAAAATTTATATTGATAATTAATATTCCTTTCTAACTCTAACCGGGTTCCCTGCACCCGTCCCTGCCGGATTTGCAATCCTGTTATTTTCAATTTTGTATATCATATTCCCTGTTTTTAAATCCTTATACTGTTTTAATCCATTGCAACCGGCGGGGTTCGGAGCGCTATTTAAGTATTGTTTTAAATATTTTCATGTCGTGTTCAAATATCTGTCCGGTTTCTATTGCCTTACCGTCGTAAAAAATATCGTCAAATTTGCAGTTTTCACAATTTGTAACCCGATATGTAAAGTCATATCCTTTTTCAAGATTTATCCACGGAAATTTTAAGTTACGGTATTTGTATCTTTTTCTGAATTTACGGATTACAACTCCTTCAATAATACAGTCAAAATGCTCTGTATCAGTAAGATTTGACCATGTATGTAAAATTGTTCTCTCTGTACCGTCAGCACCACGTCTTCCGCTAAACGGAATTTGAACGGTGTCGCCGACAGATAAATTCCTATAGTCATGTTTGATTTTCTTTTTAGCGGCTTTGATTTGTTTGCCGATTTCGTCGAGCCTTGGTTTAATAAATGCAAATTCTCTTGAATAACAGATTGTTTCGCTCGAAAACAGTCCTTTTTCAACAGCGCGCAAATGAAGCAGGGAAAGATTGTCAAAACTCTTTTTACGCCTTCGGTCAACTTCCCGGGATGACATAAAGTCGTAAATGGCATCATACAATAAAATGATTTCTACGTAATTACAACTGTCGGAAAGCGTAACGTTCGCAAATTCAAAACCGATATAGGTAAAAACAAATCTTTCAGTCCCATTCGGAGCAACAATATCAAAATATCCGTTGAAATCGGATGTTCCCAGCGGTTTATTGTTGTCAAAACCAAATTCTTCCGAAGGATTGAACTCAAATATTTTTGCGCCAATAAGTTCGTCCAGGTCTTCATCAATTATTCTGCCTTTAATATTCCTTTGTCCGCAAACTTCAGTAAAATTTAAGGATACAAGAAAAAGTAAAAAAAGAGATATTCGTATTGCCCTCATCATTCGTTCCTTATTTTTTGTTTGTGAAGCCTGTTTCAATGTCATTTTTGCAACGGATTGCAAATCTGTGCCGGCGGGAGATTTTTCAGATAATTAAAAAATGGAAATTATATATAAACAAAGAGACAATAGCAGGTATAAGTACAATTAAAATTATTCTTAGCTTTGTTCTTTTTATTTCATACCTTTTATTAAATGATTTCAGATTTGTCAAAATAAGCAGCCATACGGCACATATTTCCAATACATAAAAATCTATATCCGAACCGTAAAAGCAGAAATTAAAATCACTACTGACCGATTAAAAATTTAATAAGGGACTACTCCCTGTTTAGGTTTCGTCCCGAAGTTGTATCTTTGTAGTACGCACAAACAAAGAACGACATGGGCAAAGGTAATGAAAAAAAATTAGTCGGCCAGCCGATTTTTAATCAGATATTACAAATATTACCAATAGAGGTAATAAATAGAATCGTATTGGAATCAAAAAGTGACCGTTATTACAAGTCTTTTTCAACGAGGGATGAGTTGACAAGCTTACTTTTCGGAGTATTTACCCGCTGTGATTCCTCTCGTGAAATATGTGATGGGATGGCTGCCTTGGGAGGTAAGCTGAATTATTTAGGTATGGACAGTTCTCCTGCCAAAAGTACCTTTAACGATGGATTGAATAATCGCAGCGAATCTGTTTTTGAGAAGATATATTTTTCGTTGATAGATTATTTTTTGCCACTTTTGTCGGCCAGCCGAAAAGAGGATGTTTGTTTTGATAAGTTTTATGCCTTTGATTCGACGACAATAAGTTTATTTTCACAAGTAATGAAAGGTGTTGGTCGCAAGAGGAAAGATGATGGTCGTAAAAAAGGCGGACTGAAGGTACATATGCTGACCGATATTCATGCAGATGCAGCCAGGTTTGTAAAAATCAGCGAAGCCAAATCGCACGACAAAAACTTTTTGAAGCACTTGGTTTTACCTAAAGGCAGTATGCTTGTTTTCGATAAAGCCTACAATCATTATCTCCAATTTGCAGAATGGACCGCGGAGGGGATAAACTTTGTATGTCGATTAAAGGATAATGCGATACCGGAGTTACAGGAAGTACGCTTTGAGAAGACACTGTCCGAAAAAGAGCCCGGCGTAATGAAAGAGGAGCATATCCATTTGCAATACGCCTTAAAGCAGGGAGGAAAGAAAGACCAAACGCTTTCTCTTCGCAAGGTAAGCTACCGGGATGAAAAAGGCAGAATTTACCGCTTTATCACCAACAATTGGGAGATAAGCAATGAAGAAGTAGCTTTGATGTACCGTTACCGGTGGACGATTGAACTTGTATTCAAGAAAATGAAACAGAATTTTCAGTTACATTTTTTCTATTCCGAAAGCGAAAACGGTATAAAAACGCAGATTTGGGCTACGTTGATAGCACATTTGTTGTTGACGGTTATAAAGCGCAAATCAAACTCGAAAAAGGCGTTTTCAACCATGGCGGCACTTGTGCGGATACATTTGATTAGCTACTTGGGATTATATTGGGTTATTGAAAACGGTAGACGGAGTTACAATAAACGGATAAAGAGCCGAAATAAAGTCCCCGATGGTGTGCAGTTGTTGCTGTTTAATTAGGGGAGTAACTTTTGAAAAACGGCTTTTTAAAATCGTATGTAAGTGAGTATGAGTTAGATAAAAAACAGATCGAATTTTAATCGGTCAATAATGAATTAAAATAACAAATGGATAAAACTCCCACAGAGGCAAGATTGAGCATAAACCAGTAAAATGAAGATTCTTTCCTTATCCGTAAAATGCCGATAATCATTAACAGTGCATAGCAGCATTTCAGTACTACTAAATTACAGGGTTTGAAATCGAATGTTGGCCATACCCCTCTTGATGATACCGGGAAAACGAACAGTTCATTTACCAGATATATAATACTGAGTATTATGACAATAAATAAAGAAACATTATGCCAGTTACCCTTTCGCAGTTGCATTTCTATCTTTTTCATTGTCATAAATCTTAAAACGAACAGTTTTGTTATCATTTATACTAACAATCATATTAATTACAAGTTTCCCGTTCCAGCGGATTTGCAATCCGACGGGTTCCATCATCGGGATTTGCAATCCTGTTATTTTCAATTTTGTACATCATATTTTCTGTTTTTAAATCCTTATATTGTTTTGCAGGGGATTGCAAATCCCTTGCAACGGGCAAGTCGTGCGTTGTAGGCAGTGCATTTTTGTTATTCATCTCTTTCTTTTCAAGTTTCAGCAATTCCTCCAACTGCCACCACTTTGTTATTAACAATTTTCAATTCAAGTCCGTGTTCCTCGTCAAGCGCATAACGAATTGGGATTTTTATTGTCTGATTATCCAAAATTCTGATTTTCTCTATTATTTCTTTCATGTATTCAAAATGCTTTTCTTTGGTGTCAATATTGAGTGGCGAGTGAAGTTCGCTGTTTTCTGGTTTTTGAACTTTTGCGTTTTCAAACAGAATCTCAAATGGCTTTTCGTAGTATTTTGCGTAAATTCTTTGATAACGCTCAAAAGAGGATTGTTGAATATCTTCGATTATGCTGTCAATGCTATTCAAAAAATCTTTTAAAGTCCGTTCAAATTCTGTCAACTGTTGATTGGTTGGTGGCGTTTCGATTTCTTCGCCGTCTTCGTCAAATTCTTCGCCTAAACAGACCTCTACTTCCGTTTCAAAATGCGGGATTTTTACTTTGTATTCTGACGAAAAACCCGACCAACCTTTTTCTACTTTCCCAAAATAATCGTGTCTTATCATATTTTTCTTTTTTTTATGTCCTTATCAGACGGTTATATATTTGCTTATTTTTAACTTCTCACTTCACTGTCCAACCGCACTGTCGTCCGCTCCCGCACGCGCCGGTTTGTAACCGGTGCGTCGAATGGCACGGATTGCAAATCCGCGCCGGCGGGATAATCCATTATACATATCCGAACATGTACAGTCTATAAAACACAAAAGAACCAGGCAGAACTGTTATTATAAAAAGCCAGACAACAGTTTTTATAAATATTCTCGTGCCATTTGGCAAGTCCTCTATTTTTTTCTTGATACTTTCTACACTTGCAAACTTAAAATATCGTATTATAAAACAAATATAACATACGATTCCAATCATTGCACAAGCAAGAAATGCATTATCCAAAGTCCAACGACTGACAGGATTATCATTTATGAAACCTATTGCATGAGTTATCATACAGATGAATAATCCAAACCAAAGCGACATGATAGCACAGGCGCTGAAGATTGCACTGTCCCTATCCTTTCTCTTTTTTTGAAAGACCGTATAAAAAAACACATCAAAGAAGATCATGGTACATTAAATATGTCCATACAAATATAATTCCCCGTCCCTGCGGATTTGCAATCCTGTTATTTTCAATTATGTGCATCATATTCCTTATTTTTTCTTATACTGTTTTGTAACGGATTGCAAATCCGTGCCGGCGGGAATTTAACTCTAACAGGGTTTTGAACCCTGTTAGAGTTCCTGCCGGACGCCTGCTTTTACCTTGCCGGGCGGGGTATTTCATTTTGAGTCCTCCCTGATAACCCTTGTGCCGGAAATCATGTCGTGAAATCCGTTCCGGATAAACAGGAACGAAATTTGGTCAAAAGGAATCAGTCTGCCCAATGTCCTCATTAATATGTCGCCCTTGCCGGGTCTGTTTCCATTGTTGGTTACGACTTTTGTTTTTGTAACAAATTTGGCGACGGTTTTTTGGAAACGCAATTCCATCACATAATGATAACCGAGATAAACAGCCAATAAAATTACAAATCCGGCTAACAGTTGCAGTCCGTCCCATGCGTTCAGGGAAAATGTTGAAATAAATGTTAAAATAAATGCAATGATAATCCATACAACGGAGTCTAACAGGAAATGAATCAATCTCGTCCAGGAACTTACCGTGCTGTTGTCGGTCTGTTTCACTTTTTCAATTTTGACAATCAATTCATTTTTTATTTGCTCAACGCTTGTCAAGTCCAAATTTCGTCTCTTGACTTCTTCCTCGGCGGCTGCGACAGCCAACGGCTGATAGTCGTTTCTGTCAACAGTTACAATTTTTACCAGTTCTTCGTCTGTCCGTTTCGACATTGCGTCTCTAAAATCTGTATCCATGATATATTTCTGTTTTTGTTAGTCGCTAAAATTCATCCGTCCCTGCGGATTTGCAATCCGCAGGGTTACCGCTCGCGCCGGTTTGTAACCGGTGTGTTTTCCTTATTCAACAAACCGGCGCGGGCAGGTGTCCGCACTATTCAATGATATTGGCTTCCTTTAAATGTTTTTTCAGAGCCGCAATCAATTTATCTCCTTTTGGCATTCCTCCTCCCCAAAAGCCTGACAAGCGTGTAGATTCGGCTTCCCAAAGTATGGAGTCATTGGGAACATCATACAAACTAAACAGATATTTAACACTGTTCAAATCATTTGTATTCTTTTTGCCCTTTGCTTCCGTTATGGTAATCTCAAAAATATAGGGATAACCGCCTTCTTCGGCTATTTCCAAAACATCGGGCTCTGTACCCGTGTCGGGATAGGCATCCAGTTCAATCATTTTTTCAACGGCTATCTCCGACATCGTTGTGATTTGCTCGCTTACCAGTCCCGTCGCCTTCAAATCCTCATACAGCGGTTGAATGAAAAGCGACTCTTCCAAAGACAGTTCGGAGGAAAAGGCAAATGCTGTTTTCTCCAATTCCTTTTCGTGCCAAAATAAGGCATTTTTTACGGGAGAGGCGACCCGCCCGGATGTAACTACCGTAACCGGGTCGGCAAGATTTCTATTGTAACAGCCTCTGACAAGACCAAAAATCAGGAAACCGATTACAAGAAATCCGATAACCGTTTGAATTTTTCCTTTCACATCTTTCATGTTTTTTATTAATTTTTATGTCCTTTCGGACGGTTTAACTTCCGTTTTGTTTAACTCTGCCGGAGTTCAGAACTCTGGCAGAGTCGGATTTCCCTGTCATTTCATATAATAGACGGGCGGAATCAGCAGAGCCTCGCCGTCTATTCCTCCATAACCCTCTTTCCGTTCTCCGGTCAGCAGGAATGGAACGATCCGGTCGGGCGGAATTTGCGCCATCGGCAGTTTACTCTGCTCCCATAGCGTGTAGGTGGAGCACCAGGCGTCCGCGCCGTCGCTCAGGGTTTTGCCCAGATGAAAGCGGAAAGCACTGGTGTCGTTACACAGGGTGCCGATAAACTCCCTGCAATCTTCCGGCAGAAAGTCCACTTTTTTCTTTTCCTGTCTATTAACCCCCAGGAAACCGAATATCTTTCCGGTTGTGCTTTCCGGCTGGTTTTCCACACTTTCCTTCATTTCCGAAATGCGGTTTGCCGTTTTTGCAAGCCATTCTACGTCATAGCGGTGTGCGCCGTCGAGGGCATACAGAAATACAATTCCCCCATCACCTTTCGGATTGGGTTTGAACAGACCGTTAAACGCCTGCACCACTCTGCCGTAAACCAGCGGAGCGGTTTCCAGTTCCTGCTTTTTCCTGTCGGAAAGTTTGTTGAATTTGGCTACATCTTCTACAAAATCCGGCGTCCGGGTTTCCTTGAATTTGTCCAGCATGCTTAAATCAATCGAATCGGCAATCCGTTGCTGTTCTGCCTGGCGCTCCTCGAAGATGATCCGGTATTCCGACATGTCAAGTCCCTGTTTTTCCCACTCTTCAATCTGTTCGAGAGTCAGGTTTTCAGCCCACTGTTGTGTGGCCTGTTTATTCATGTTTGATAAAAATCCCATAAGTAAGACATTTTTTAAGTTAATAATGTATTATTTCAATTTCAAGTCATTCAAAATATCCCGCGCCGCCGCGAAGTTGTCATACAGGTCCTGCAGCGCCTCGCCCGACGTGAGCGACGAACTGCCCAGCGTAAGAAAACCTTCGGGCATCGCCACCGCAAAGAAAAAGCGGTCGCCGCTGAACGAAAGCATCATGTCGCGGTTGTACTTCCTTTCCAGTTCCGTCATTCGCAGCATCATTGCAGGCGTAAGGACGTAGCGCGCCGTGATTTCGTCGCCGGCATAAACGGCGAAATAGCGTTCAAATTCGACGTCTTCGAGCGAGACGAGTCTGTTGCCGTTCACGTTTTTCAGCGCCTGAATGTTTTTGGCGAGATAGTCGAGACGGCTTTCCAGCCGGTCGGGTAAAACAACAACCGAGCCGCTGATTTTCTTTTCCAGCCGCGCATCGGCAAACATTCCGCGAAAGTTGCCTGCAATATTCTCCACCCGTTTGGCAAACAGCCCTTTGAACACCGCTTGAAACACCAGCAGCAGTCCGCCCGCAGAGGTTTGCGCCAGCCGGCTTTCCTGTTTTCCGGTGTTGATAACGGCGTCGCGGAACGTGATTTTGCGGTCGCCGTTCTCGAAAATGACTGTTCCGAAGGAATGTCCTCCGGCATACCGGCTATCCATTCCGCCGAAAAAGTTGCTTTGCAGCAGCAGCGACGGGGACACTTCGGAAGGCAAAAGCGCCAGTTTCGCTTCGGGAAACATCTCCCGGATAATCCGCCGGATGGAGTTCTGTTCCGCTTCCGTGAATTTCCGGTAGTAGAAACCCAGTCCGAAACCTCCGACCGTTATCAGTATGAAAAGCGGAGCGATGAGTATCAGCATTTTGTATCGCTCAAAAAAAGTTGGATCGGGATTCGGGGTGTAGAAAAACGAAGTGTCGCCGCCCGAATACGTAAAGACCTGGAACGCGATGACTCCCGCAAAATAGACCAGCGCCCCGCCATAGGTGAGTATGCGGAAAATACCTGTTCTCCGGCGGTTTCGCTCCGCCTGTTTCAGGGTCGCGTGGAGTTCCTGCTGTAAATGTTCTATTTTTTCAGTCATTTTTTTCAAATTTAACCCGATTCATTTTTTATACCTGATGATTATACCTCTAACAGGATTTGGAACCCTGCTGGAGATTGGTTGAGTCTTCGAACAGCGCCTTCACATCCACATTCGCCTTTTCGCTTTCGGGAACGGTTATCAGTTCATAAGGCTGATAATGCTTCATCGAAGCGATGATATTCGACGGGAACATCTGCACGTAATTGTTGAAATCAACTGCCGCCGCATTGAACGTGCGCCGCGCCGCCTGCAACTGGTATTCCATCTCTTCGATACTTTCTTCGAGGCGGAGAAACTGCCGGTCGGCTTTCAGTTCGGGATATTTTTCAACGGTGGCTTTGACGTCGGCAAGCGCTTTTGACATTTCCGTGCCGAGTTGCATCTGTTCGTGTCCGTCGCCCGACTGCAGCATTTGCGTGCGCAGTCCGGCTATCCGGGTGAGCGTGGCGTTTTCGTGTCCCGCGTAATTTTGCACTGCCGCCACCAGATTCGGAATCATGTCGTTCCGCTGTTTGAGCATGACGGAGATAGTGCTTTCGGTCTGTTTCACACGGTTGTTTTTGGCAACGAACCTGTTGTAGGTTACGATAAACCAGAGAATAGCGATTGCCGCTGCTGTAAGGATGAAAATTGCTGTCATAACTGTTTGCGTTTTTTTGTTTTTACGGTATTTATAACTCAATCAAAAATATTCGAAAATCACGTTACAAAGGTACGAAAAAATTATTGTTAATTCTGCAAATTTATTTTTATTTTTTTTTCGTTTATATAATTTGTGTTCTTCCGGGACAGCGTTTTTCTTACGGTTCTTCATGCAGTCCCTTGACAAGTACAATGATCTCGTC
>JAITMT010000494.1 GCA_031277235.1 Tannerella sp. | reverse complement strand
GGCTTTTGACAGAACGCCAATCCGCGAATTACTTACCGATTTTAAATCAAACCAAAATGTCAAAGAACTTCAATATACTCTTTTTGATAATTGTTAAAAATTAACGCAACGGCAATATTATCAAATAATGGATTTAATATTATTTGTGTTCCGTTCAACAATATATTTTCAACCTTATCAAGAAAATTTTCAACAACTTCTTTTTCTTCCATATCGCGAGTGTGTTCTAAAAACATATCCTGCTCGCATTTCTGCTGTGAAATCCCTCGCTTGCCTTGAAAATACAGATCTTCTATCTCTTTTGGATCGGAACTTACGCCTGTTGTTTTCAAATAGCATACTTTTCCCGATCTTTTGTCTATGATAACAACACTTGTGCTACCTGATCATCTGTTGTTTTTTTGCGTACAAACATACTGCAAAATTAGCAGATTTTTTTTTTGACACCCAAAAAAGTGTCGCAAATTTTGTATGATGCTGATATTAACAATATGGAAAATTGCTGAAATCCGCGATGACTCCATATTTTTTATTGATAACAAATACGTAACAGACAGAGAGTTAGACACTAAAAAATTACACCGGCTTGGTTATTATGATCTTGACTCTGTAATCGGATTCAGCCGCAACGATTTGAAAGTCTTCTACGACGATGACATCATCTGTAAAATATGGAGAAATCTTCCCTATCAAATGAATGCAAAGGATCTGACCGAAGAAGAACTCCAATTATTGGAATCCGCCGATGACGACGTTGAAGAAGAAGAAGGGTTCCATTCCTTTTCCGTCCCTGTGGATTAAAATTACCGTCTTCCTGTGGAGAGGGATTGGGGGAGAGGTTCGTGGACAGATGTAACGGCGTTGCAAAGTTCAAAAACTACTCAACCATCCGATAAGCAGCCTTTTCCATGTCTTTCAAGGTCTTGACGGGGGCGGGCGGATTCAGATATTTGGCGATGAACGTCCAGATTTTGAGACGGATTTCCCGCGCCTCTTTCGTGTCGATGCGATCGAAGGAATGTCCTCCGGGACTATCCTTAAAAATCTCATATTCAAACTTTTTACCTTCGGCTTTCAAGGCTCGAATCAGCGTTTCCACTTCCAGCACATGCACATCGTCGTCATTCGTGCTGGTGTGAATCAGCAGAGGCGTCCGCAATTTTTCCACATTCCACGCGGGCGAGCGGCGGCGATATTCCTCCACGTTTTCTTCTACCGTCTTACCGATGTGGTAATCAGCCGAAAACAGTTTACGGTAAGCCTCGTCGTGATAACCCATCCGGGCTACCAAATCGGAAACCGGCACGCCCGCAAAACAAACGG
The DNA here is from genome assembly GCA_031277235.1 of Tannerella sp. GTDB lineage: Bacteria > Bacteroidota > Bacteroidia > Bacteroidales > Tannerellaceae > Tannerella. The sequence continues at coordinate 2,524 of JAITMT010000494.1, read as the reverse complement.
CATAATTTTCCGGATACTGAAAAATGCTCATTAACCCGATCAAACCGCCGTGACTCCATCCGACCACTCCCACCCTGTTTTCATCTACAAAACTGTAATTTTCAACCATATAAGCCCGACTCGCTTCCGAATCCTGCACTTCCAGACCGCCGTAGTCAATATTTTTCCAGAACGACTGTCCGTAGCCCGTACTTCCCCTGTACTCCGGCGCGACGACAATATAGCCCTGCGCCATCAATTCGCGCACGATATGCGTGTAATACGTGTCGAAATTGGCATGAACGCCGCCGTGTACCAGCACAATCAGCGGATATTTTTTATTCACGTCAATTTGTTTGGGAATAAACACGTATGACCAGAATTTCAGCGGATTAGCCGCGCCCATAGCCGTGGGATTTTTGACGTTTGCCGGAGGCGGACCGGTAATATAAACCTTGTCAATGAAAGCGACGTCGCCCGCCCGATGATACCACAGCACATCGTCCATCTTTTTCTCCAGCATGTCCAAACGGTGTTCGTTGGCGGTTGCCAGAGCCTCCATATCCTTTTTTACAGGGTTTTCAACGGTCTGTCCCTGCGCCGGAACAGCCATCCACAGCAAAAAACCGATTAAAATACAAATTTGTTTCATCCTATTAAATTTAAAATTTTCGTCTATCATAAATAATTGCTACAGAAATACATACAATAAAAAACAGCAACAACGCCACGCTTTCGGGCAAAACGGAAAATAGGTCGCCGTCGCGCACAAAGATATCATAAAATCCTGAAACGCCCCAATTGAGCGGCGAAAGTTTGCTGACAATCCGCATGGCGTGCGGCATCACAAAGACCGGAATCCAAACCCCGCCGATCGCCGCCAGAATGACGACCGAAATGGATCCGAACGTAGCCGCCTGCTGGTAACTGACCGCTATTTTTCCGACGGCAATGCCGTAACCGACAGCAGCCAGCGACGCCGAAATGGACATCCACACCAATGCTAACCAATTGTGTCCCAGCGCCAAAGCCGGAAGTCCCAGCAAAGGCAAAACAAATATTCCCATCAGAATCATCAACGCCAACTGCAACAGGCAGATAACCAGATAAATAACAATTTTGCTCGCAACATACAGCCAGTAGGGGCAGGGCGTCGTGAGCAGGCGGGTAAAACTGCCGTTTTCGCGTTCGCGAATCATGTTTCCCGACAGGGAAATCACAATAAAAAAGACCGCAAACATGCCCCATGCCGGAACATTGTGCTGCACCGAATTGGGAACGATGCGGCTCGAATCGAGGCGCGCATACTGTTCGATGATTTGTACCGGGCTGTTATTCAATTGAATATCGCCTATCGGCAACGGTACTGTTTTATTGACGTTTGCGATAATTTCACGGTTTACAAACCCGTTTTGCAGGGCGGCGGCATACTCGCGGATACTGCTCATCAGCATGGCTCGAAACGAGTTTTTAGTCGTCGGATCAATATATACGGTGATATTCAGAGCGTTAAACGCTACCGAATCCTGTTCGTAGTTAAACGCCTTGAGTACGTTTGTCTGCACTTCGCGGCGGATGTTTTCCGTTGTATTTGAGGGAATTACAATTCCTATCTGATAGTCGCCGCGGGCTACGGCGCGTTCCAGAGCCGCCTCCGTCAGCGAATCGTTGCCGATTCGGGTATGAATGTCAAAAATATTGGTTGCGGCGATGTTCCGTTCCACCGCGTTGCCCAGCGAATCGCGGTCGGCGTTGAGCAACAGCAGCGGCACGCGGCTTTCGGTAATCGCGCTGAACGTACTGTCCTGCAAATAAGTCATCAGGACGACCAGCGCCAGCGGCATCAGAAACATCAGCGCCAAACCCGCCCTGTCGCGAATCAGCAGCAGAAAATCCTTGTATAACAGCGCTTTCAGTTTCATGGGTCTCGCGGATTTTTACCTGTTTTTTGCAGGAACAGATCTTCCAGCGTTCCCGCGCTGTTTTCGGCAATCAGGCGGCTCGGTTCGCCGCGGCAAATGACCTGTCCTTCGTCAATCAGGGCGATGGAAGTGCAGAAATTTTCCGCTTCGCTCAGCAGGTGCGAGGTGTAAACGATGGTCGTGCCCGTTCGGTTGATTTCCCGGAGATTTTCCAGAATCACACGGCGCGACTGCACGTCTATTCCCTCCGTCGGTTCGTCGAGAAAAAGCAGTTGCGGGCGGTGCAGCAGTCCGGCAATCAGGTTTACCCGGCGTTTCATTCCTCCGGAATAAGTTGATATGTAGCGATTTTTGCTTTTTTCCAGACCGAAAAGATTTAACAACTCATCCATCCGCGCGTTCAGTTCCGTCTTTCCGATTCCGTAAATTCCGCCGAATATTTTCAGATTTTCGCGGGCGGTCAGTTCGGGATACAGGGCAATATCCTGCGGCACAACGCCGATGAGCGTTTTTATCTTTTCCCGGTCATTTTTAATCGAATAGTTGCAAACACGCACATCGCCGCTGTCAAAAAGTTTCAGTCCGCATAAAATGCTGATAATCGTTGTCTTACCGGCTCCGTT
>JAITMT010000150.1 GCA_031277235.1 Tannerella sp. | reverse complement strand
CCTTTTTTGTCGAAGAATGATTTTGAACCTGCAATTCAATAAAAAAGAGGAGAATCACGAAGATTTTCCTCTTTTTTATTCTTTGTTGAAGCGCTCTTATTTCTTCGATGCTTCGATAGATTGTTTTCTAAATTCCTTCAGCATTTTTTCCAGATCCAGAGACGCTTTGCGAGCGCGAGTACCTGCCGCTTTGTTACCTTTCAGACATTGAGCATTAGCATCCTCAATCATGGTGTTGTAAGAATTTACAATCTGTTCAACTTGTTTAATCAATTTGTCCATTGCAATTTTTAATTTAATTAATTAATTATTAATAATTTCACTCCAAATGAAGTGTTTTTTTCGAATGCAAAGATACAGCATTTTTTATCATCTGCAAGTGATAAATGCTTTTTTTGTGTAACTTTGCCCAAAAATTTTTATTTTTATGAAAAATATTCATCGAAAGACTATGGGCTTTTTGAGCGCCATTTTGCTGTTCAGCGCACTTTCGGACGCTGAAAATATCCGCAGGGAATATCTGCTGGAGAAGGGTTGGAAATTCACGCGGGAAGACAGTGAATCCTTTGTCAATGAATCGTTTAACGACAGTAAATGGGAATCCGTAACCGTGCCCCATGACTGGGCGATTTACGGACCGTTCAGCATCTACAACGATCGCCAGAACGTCGCCATCACGCAGGACGGACAAAAAGAAGCGATGGAACACGCCGGACGCACGGGCGGTTTGCCGTTTGTGGGCGTCGGATGGTACCGGTTGCAGTTCGACGTACCCGATTTTTCCGCCGGGAAGCGTGTTACGCTGCTTTTCGACGGCGCGATGAGCAATGCCGAAGTCTATGTAAACAGTAAAAAAGCAGGCTACTGGGCATACGGTTACAATGCTTTCCATCTGGATATTACGGATTTACTGAACGCAAACGGCAAAAATACGCTGGCTGTGCGGCTGCATAACTTGCCCGAATCGTCGCGCTGGTATCCGGGCGCGGGACTGTATCGCAATGTGCATCTGATAGTTACGGACGACGCGCATATCCCGCTGTGGGGTACGCAAATTTTAACGCCCGTTGTGCGAGAAAAAAACGCCAAAGTGGTGATACGCACTCAGTTGGATTATCCTGCCGGCTTTCGGGGAAAAATAGAATTGAAAACGGATATCATTGATCCTCAGGGTGTTCTTTTCGGTACGGTTTCTTCGGAAATTGATACCGCGCTGATCGTGGACGGTTATTACGAAACAAGTATCTGGATAGATGATCCGGCTTTGTGGAGTCCCGAGAATCCGGCGCTATACAAATCAATATCAAAACTTTACATGGATGGCGTGTTAAAAGACGATTATGAAACGCGCTTCGGCGTCCGTTCGATTGAAATTCGCCCCGACGACGGTTTTTATCTGAACGGCGTAAAGACTTATTTCAAAGGCGTTTGCAATCATCACGATCTGGGTCCGCTCGGAGCGGCAGTGAACGACGCGGCGATTCGCTACCGTCTGCGATTGTTGAAAGATATGGGCTGCAATGCGATACGCACGTCGCACAATATGCCGTCGCCCGAATTAGTCAAGGCTTGCGATGAAATGGGATTTATGGTGATGGCGGAAAGTTTCGACGCCTGGAAAACGCCGAAAGTGAAAAACGGCTACAATCTTTATTTTGATGAATGGGTGGAGAAAGACCTTGTGAATCTGGTGCGTCAATTCCGTAATAATCCGAGTGTTGTGATGTGGTGCATCGGCAATGAAGTGCCCGACCAAACCGAGAAAGGCGGCGTGCAGTTAGCCCGGATGATGCAGGATATTTGCCACCGTGAAGACCCGACGCGCCCCGTAACCGTCGGTATGGACAGGGGGCAGGCGATTATCAACAATAATTTTGCCGCCACGCTCGATGTGGTCGGTTTTAATTATCGCCTGTATGCCTACCGGGAGGCTTATGACAAATTGCCGCAACAGATTATGCTCGGCAGTGAAACGGCTTCGACGGTCAGTTCGCGCGGCGTGTACAAGTTTCCCGCCGAGCGGCGCGCGATGGCGAAATATCCCGACCATCAAAGCACGGGCTACGACCTCGAACATTGCGACTGGTCGAACCTGCCCGAAGACGATTTCGTCCAGCACGAAGACCGTCCCTGGTGCATCGGCGAGTTTGTGTGGACGGGCTTCGACTATCTCGGCGAGCCTACGCCGTACTATTCCGACTGGCCCAGCCACAGTTCTCTGTTTGGCATCATTGACCTTGCCTATATCCCCAAAGACCGTTTTTACCTCTATCGCAGCCACTGGAACAGGGAAAAAGAGACGCTGCATATCCTGCCGCACTGGAATTGGGAAGGGCGTGAAGGCGAAATAACGCCGGTTTTCGTTTATACGAACTATCCGTCCGCCGAACTGTTTATCAACGGAAAAAGTCAGGGCAGGCGTACGAAAGACCTCTCCGTCACGCTCGAAAACAGCGATAATAAAGACGCTGAACAGGCGTTGGCGCGCCAGAAACGCTATCGTCTGATGTGGATGGATACGAAATACGAGCCGGGTACGGTGAAAGTCGTCGCCTACGATAAAGACGGTAAAGCGGTGGTAGAGAAAGAGATACGTACTGCCGGCAAACCGCATCACATCGAATTGATTCCCGACAGAACGCAGTTGAAAGCGGACGGTAAAGACCTGTCCATCATCCGGGTACGGGTGGTGGATGAAAACGGCAATCTCTGTCCGAACGAGTCGCGCAAAGCGAGTTTCAAGGTCAAGGGCGCGGGCGTTTACCGTGCGGCGGCAAACGGCGATCCCGTCAATATGGAACTGTTTCACCTGCCCGAAATGTCGTTTTTCGGCGGCGAACTGACCGCCATCGTCCAGACTACCGAAAAACAGGGGGAAATTACTTTTGAGGCTTCCGCCAAGGGATTGAAGGGCGGAAGTTTGAAGATGAGAAGCCTCCCGTGACCCCTCCGAAGGAGAAGCCTCCTCAAAGGGATGAGGATTTGAGGATTCGAAAATTTGAAGATTTGAAAAAAAAACCTAATTTCACAAACTTAAAAACCTCAGTAGCAGGGAAATGTGTTATAACCCACATTACCTCATTATCTCATTTTGTCGGTTTTTGTTGTACAAAAATGAGGTAATGAGGTTTATTATATATTTGTATATCTTGCTGCTACTGAGGTTGTTTTGTTATTAAGATTAGGTGGAAATGAGGTTTGGAAGCGACGTTTAGAGATAGGCTTGAAAAGTCCAAATTTTCATAACCGCAGGCGAGTGTAGCGTTGATTACGAAAAATTTGAGAATTTGAAAATTTGAGAATTTGAAAATTTGAAGATTTGAAGATTTGAAAAAAAACCTAATTTCACAAACTTAAAAACCTCAGTAGCAGCAAGGAAATGTGTTATCACCCATATTACCTCATTTTGTCGGTTTTTGTTGTAAAGAGATGAGGTAATGAGGTTTGTTATATATTTGTATATCTTGCTGCTACTGAGGTTGTTTTGTTGGTAAAATTAGGTGGAAATGAGGTTTGGAAGCGGCGTGCAGCGACAGGCTTGAACAGCCCGATTTTCATAACCGCAGGCGAGTGTAGCGTTGCCTGCGGATACCCGACTGCGTTACTTGCGAACGCCTGACAGCGTTACCTGCGGAAATACGGTTACGTTATCTGCGAACATCCGACTGCGTTATCCACGGGCACAAACAGACAGAAGCAGAGAGCATACAAACGCTCGCACGTCATTGACCTGCAATTATGAAAAGTCTCTCCGTTCAGGACAGTCGCATCCCTGACAGGCTTAGAATTCGGCAGACCCGCTCTTTCAAAGCGATTTTTTCCTTCAACCTACGAATTTAAGCTCCGAATCCGTTCCGCGACTTCTTCCATCAGCCATTTGGGGGTGGAGGTTGCGCCGCAAACGCCTACTTTTTGGACGCCGTCCGGCATCGGTTTTTCGATTTCGGACGATTCGGAGATGAAAATCGTGTTGGGATTCGTTTTTCTACATTCTTCAAAAAGAAATTTGCCGTTTGAACTTTGCTCGCCTGCCACGAAATAAATCAAGTCGTGGGCGGCGGCAAACTCTTTGATTTTCGGTAAACGGTTGGTTACCTGACGGCAAATCGTATCGAAATACCGGAATTGTACGCCTTCGGCAATCCGTGATTTTATCGTTTCAACGATTTCGCCGAAGCCATCTAACGGTTTGGTCGTTTGTGAAAAAAGTATGATTTCTTTCTGAAAATCAAGGCGTTCCAGGTCTTCCATTTTTTCTATGACGATGGCTGTGCCTGCGGTCTGTCCCACCAAACCGTTTACTTCGGCGTGTCCTTTCTTACCGTATATAACTAACTGTGCGTCTGTATCTTTAATGTCTTCGTAACAGTCCTTGATTCTTTTTTGCAAATGCAACACGACCGGACAAGTCGCATCAACAATTTTTATATTGTTCTGACGCGCAATGAGATACGTGGACGGCGGCTCGCCGTGTGCCCGCAGCAACACGGTTTTATTTTGCAAGGTCGCCAATTCTTCGTGATTGATGGTTTTCAATCCGGCGCCTTTTAACCGCTTCATTTCAAGGTTGTTGTGTACAAGATCGCCCAAAGAATAGAGCGACTCGTCTTTCTTCAACTCCCGTTCGGCGCTTTCGATGGCATTGACTACGCCAAAACAAAATCCCGAACTCTTATCTATTTCTATTTCAACCATATACAATTTTATTAAATATGTTAAGCAGCCGTTCGTCCTGTTCCTCGACCGTGCTGTTCGTACTGTCAAATGTGATAGCGTCACCGGCTTTTCGGAGGGGCGATATCGCCCGGTTAGTATCCTGATAATCACGATTTTTAATGTTATCAAGAATTTCTTCATACGAAACCTTTTCGCCTTTCGCCTGTAATTCTTTGTATCGTCTTTCGGCTCTGATTTCGGCAGTCGCCGTAACAAAAATTTTCAATTCCGCATCGGGAAAAACGACCGTGCCAATATCCCTGCCGTCCATGACAATTCCCTTTTCTTTACCTATATTCTGCTGAATAGCAACCAAATAGGCACGAACAAAAGGCAACGCCGAGATCTCGCTGACCCGATTGGAAACGTCCATCCCGCGAATCTCGTTTTCAACATTTTCGCCGTTCAGATACGTTTCGCTGCCTCCCGTTTCGGGATTGACAAGGAAATTGATTTTTATATTATTCATTTCATTCTCAAGGTTTTCAAGATATTCAAACAGTTGATTTCTGAGTGCATAAAGCGTCACGGCACGATACATGGCGCCGGTATCTATATACTTGTAAACCACCGTTTTAGCCAATTGTTTTGCCATCGTGCTTTTTCCGCTCGACGACACGCCGTCAATGGCTACTATAATTCGTTTCTTTTCTTCCATAGTTCTTGGTTTTTCTATTTGAAAATTTGAGAATTTGAAAATTACACCTCATCCCCTGCCCCTCTCAACCTCTCCCCTAACCCCTCCCCACAAGGGAGGGGAACAGGAAGACCCTCCTTTGGAAGGGTTAGGGGAGGCTCTCCGTTCTCCCGTTTATCCGTTCTCCCGTTCATACATTAATAACTAAACTCTACACTCTAAACTCTAAAATGCCTCATTATTAAACAGTCTCATCGTCACGCCAACCATCAGCGACGAAGCCGACGGGTGATATTGCGCGTATGAAACGCCGATATTGAAACGGGAAACTTTGATACCGGCGCCTGCCGAAAATCCTCCGAGAGCGCTGCGCGTCGTTAGTTTCATATCTTCCTTAGTCTTAGGATTATAACCGATTCCTATCCAAAAATTATCGGACGGAACAAAATCCACGCCCAATACCAGATGCTTGACAGCCGTCTGGAGAAACGATTCGTTCAGTTCGGTAACCGTTCTGTCCAAATAATCTAATTTCCAGCGATTTAGATATATTCCCGTCAGTGAAATCCTCAATGGCGCATGTGCCAAACGTTTCGTAAATCCCATTTGCAAATCCCAGGGAACATTCTGACGTTCAGTGTTGTATGCCTTTAATTGTGCACCGACATTTTTGAGCGCCACCCCGAAAGACAAATCCTTTTCCGTGTCAAAATAACTCAAACCCGCATCCACAGCGAGACCGAACGACGAATAGTCCACCAAAACGGAATACAGCGCTTTCAGCGACAAGCCGCCGCGCCATTTATCCGTAAGATCGTAAGCATAAATGACTTGCATACTCATATCCTGTGCGCCGAACGTCCCGAGAACTACGTTTTCGAGCGACGCTTCCTTTGTTTCACCGTAGTTGATGTACGTAGCGCCGACACCGATCGTGCCGCGTTCCTTGTAGGCTTTGGTGAAAATGGCGCTTCCCGCATTCACGTCTGCAATGTAATTCAGATAGTTAACGCTGATCATACCGTCCATTTCGCCGCCCATCAGCGCGGGGTTGTGAAAAGCGGTCGAAGGGTCGAGTTCCACCAGCGAAACATTGTAACCTCCTAATGCACTGACATGTGCGGAAGAAGGCAGGCGTAAAAATCCATACGTGTCGCTCCCGTCCTGCGCCCAAACGAAAGCCGGCAAGCAAAAATATATCAATAATTTTAAAAACTTCATTTACAGTCCAATTAGAATACAAAAATACTAAAAATATCAATAATTTTTCCTGTTCAAAAAAATAACGGTTACTTTTGTAATCCAAAAAGCAGAAAATAACATGTTATCATTTGAACAGATACTTTCGAAAATAGAAACGGAAATAAGTAAGATTTATTTTACGGAGAAGCCGGGAAGTCTTTTTGAACCGATTGAATATACGCTTTTAATCGGAGGAAAACGGATTCGTCCCGCTTTGACTTTGATGTCGTGCAACGCCTGGAAAGAAGACGTAACTCCCGCTGTTAAAACGGCTTTGGGACTTGAAATGTTCCACAATTTCACGTTGCTGCACGACGATTTGATGGACGAGGCGGACAAGCGCCGCAACAAACCGACCGTACATATAAAATGGAACAACAATACGGCAATTCTTTCGGGCGATGCGATGTTAATCACTGCTTATCAGTTGATTGGTGAAACGCCGGAGGTGCATCTCAAAAAAATTCTGGATTTGTTTTCGCAAACGGCGCTCGAAATTTGTTGCGGGCAGCAGTTTGATATGGAATTTGAAAAACGCGACGATGTTTCGGAAGACGAATATGTCGAAATGATTCGGCTGAAAACCGCCGTACTCATCGCTTGCTGCCTGAAAAGCGGCGCTGTTATCGGCGGCGCTTCCGATGAAGATGCGGAACATCTGTATCGCTTCGGAAATTTTATCGGACTGGCGTTTCAGTTGCAGGACGACCTGCTCGACGTGTATGGCGATGAAAAATCTTTCGGCAAAAGCATCGGCGGCGACATTCTTTGCAACAAGAAAACTTTTTTGTTGATTAATGCCTATAAATCAGCGGATTATTCGCAAAAAAATCAAATGAAATATTTTGAAAATCCGCTCAATTCCTACAAGCCCGAAGAAAAAATCAAGGCATTTACGGATATTTACAATCAATTAAATATCAAAATTTTAACGCAGGAAAAAATCAATTTTTTCTACGAAAAGGCGATCAATGAATTGGGTAAGGTAAAAATAGCGCCGGAAAGACTTGCGGAACTGTACCGCGTCAGCGAAATTTTGATGAACAGGAATACTTGACAACATGCAAATCATTGATACACATACGCATATATACGCTAAGGAATTTGATACCGACCGCGCAAACATCGTGCAATCGGCTAAAAATGTGGGTGTTGAAGCGACTTTCCTGCCCAATGAGGACAGTTCAAGCATTGAGGCTTTATTGAAAACCTGCGATGAATTTCCCGATTTTGCCTTTCCAATGATGGGGCTGCATCCTACAAGTGTAAAGGAGGATTATATTGCTGAATTACAGGTGATTGAAAAGACGCTGGCACAACGAAAATTTTATGCCGTCGGTGAAATCGGCATTGATTTGTATTGGGATAAAACATTTGTAAATCAGCAAGTTATTGCTTTTGAAGAACAACTTCGCTGGAGTATGGATTTGCAACTGCCGGTTGTGATTCATACGCGAAACTCGTTTTATGAGGCGTTGGAAAGTATTTATCGAGTTGGTTATGAACAATTTAAAGGTATTTTTCACTGTTTCGGCGGCGGATTGAACGAATGGAATGAAATCGCCAAACTTCCGAATTTTTACGCAGGTATAGGAGGTGTTATCACTTTCAAAAACAGCGGATTATCCGATATTTTACCGCAAATTCCGCTGAATCGTATTGTCCTGGAAACCGATGCGCCGTATCTGGCTCCCGTCCCTCATCGGGGCAAACGCAACGAACCGGCGTATATTCGGGAAGTTATCCGAAAAGTGGCTGAATGTTACCAGATTACCGAAGAAGAAGTAGCGACTGTAACAACCAGAAATGCAAAAAATCTTTTCAAATTGAACTGAATTTGAGAAAAAAGCGTTACCTTTGCGCCCCGATTCAAAGGAGAGATGCTCGAGTGGTTGAAGAGGCACGCCTGGAAAGTGTGTAAGCGCCAAAAGTGCTTCGGGGGTTCGAATCCCTTTCTCTCCGCAAAGACAACAGTGATAACCAGCGATTTACCCTGTAAATCAGATGTTTTACATATCCAGTAACATACACCTCTACAAAAACCAATTTTCGTCGAAGAGCGGATTTACGTGCATCTAATCACCGGAAAAGTGCGGCGTATATCGCTGTATTTGCAGCAATAAAAATAGCCACTACAAATACCAATAAAATTGTCTTGGCATAGACGCTGTAAATATATTGGGTTGTTTCATCATGCAAAAAATTTTCAAAAAAAATTGTTTATATAGCAAATATGTTATACCTTTGCGGCATAATCTGAAAATCAAGCAAAAAGATGAAATGGTCTGAAATAAAAAGGATAGCGATTGAAAAGGGCTGGTACATTGTAAGACGCGGCAGTAAACATGATATTTACGCACATGCCAACAAAGATTTTCAGATTCAAATCGAAAGGCATAAATCAAAAGAAGTAAAACAGGGATTGTATTTCAACCTGAAAAAGAAAATAGGATTTTAATAAAAAAATATATAGTTATGATCACAACAGCTTTGATTGAAAAAGGAAAAGACGGTACTTTCGGTATTTTTACGCCGGATATCAATCATACCATTATTGGAGAAGGCAACACGGTAGCCGAAGCAAAAGCCGATTTTGAAAATTCCGTTCAGGAAATGATACTGTCATACGCCGAAACCGGCAGGAAAATACCCGATGAATTGAAGGATATCCGGTTTGAATACAAATACGACATTGCTTCGATGTTTGACTTCTACGACTGGATAAATGTCACCCGTTTTGCCCGTCGGGCGGGCATTAATGCCTCCCTGATGCGTCAGTACAGTACGGGTAAGGCGTACATTTCCGATGCTCAAATCGACAAAATAGAGCGTACCATGCACTCCCTTGGAAAAGAACTGATTGCCGTGAAATTATAGTTTTAACCAATAAAATTGACAAAATCTACAAAGTATTTATCCTATTTCAGTGTATAATTCATACCTGAAATTACACCTGTTTTTTGATATCAATCTTTGGAATTCTTTAGGAAAAAGTCTTTTTCTCTGTAAAAAAACATTGAAAGTCAATGCTATAAACAAGTCCGCATAACTTAATTATACAAACTTGCCGTTTCAAAAGATTGCACGTCATCGCTATATCGCCTGCAAGGAAAATCCCAGCCCCAAGGCATTGGAAATACTGACAAAACTCGACAACTGCATATCTGTTTGACCACGCTCGATATGGGCAATATAACTTCGATCTTTTCCTACCTTATCGGCAAGTTGCTGTTGCGTCATTTTTAATTCTTTACGGCGGTCTTTCAAAATTTCAGTATAATAATACGTCAGTGCTTTCTCATGAAATGCCTCACGTTCAGCGGTTCCCAACTTTCCATATCGCTTCTCAAGCAGGTCTTCTGTTTTGTGCAATTTAGCCACTTTTTCAGGGTCTAATTTCCGTACCATAATTTAATCCGTTTAATATGTTAATAGCCTTTTTTATTTGTTTTTTATAATCTTTACTGTTCTTTTTCAAAAAACTGTTTAATAGAATAACGTGCTTCGCCTGTATTATATTTGCATGGTTCATTGAAAAAAGAATTGTCCTATACTCGTTAAATCCAACTGAAACACGCAATTCGTATATCCCCTCTTCTGCTTCAACAATCCTCTTTACAAATTTCGTGCCGGGTACATATACCGTTGCAAGAATATCCATACAGTCGGAAAATTTATCTTTCGTTCGCTCGTCAAGCGAGTGAAAATAGTCGTCAAATTCGTCTGTATGAATCAATTCACGTATTATTTTGTTTTCATTCATGGCGCAAATGTAATCAATTAATCACAATGCACAAAATATTTAACGCTAATCCCGTATTTTTAACTTTTTTAGACTTTTCCTCAAATATTTTTCCGTTTCAAAAAAAGGTTGTATCTTTGAAACGCAATATTAACAAAATAGATTGATTATGAAAACAATATTCATAACAGGAGCGACGGCGGGAATCGGAAAAGCCTGCGCCGAATTGCTTGCCAAACAAAATAACAGGCTGATAATCTGTGGTCGCAGAAAGGAAATTCTGGAAAAACTGAAACAGGAACTTTCAACGCTTACAGCCGTTTATACATTGAGTTTTGACGTTCGCAATCAGCAGGATGTGCAAAATTCCATTGATTCGTTGCCTGCCGAATGGAAAAATATTGACGTCCTGATTAACAGTGCAGGCGATGCGCACGGACTGGAAAAACTCGACGAAGGGCTGATTTCGGACTGGGACGCGATGATGGACGGAAACGTGAAAGGTTTACTCTATGTTTCTCAGCCGGTTATCAAAATCATGAAGGCGCGTCGCACGGGACATATCATCAATCTGAGTTCCATTGCGGGCAGGGAAACTTACGCCGGCGGAACGGTCTATTGCGCTTCCAAACATGCTGTCGAGTCTATTTCCGAAGGAATGCGCCTGGAACTCACCGAGTTTGGCGTCAAAGTTACTAACGTGCAACCCGGCGCTACGGAAACGGAATTTTCGCTCGTCCGCTTCAAAGGCGACTCCGCACGCGCCGCAAAAGTCTATGAAGGTTTCCAACCGCTTGTGGCTGAGGATATTGCCGACGCCATTGTTTACTGCATCAATGCGCCTGCACACGTTACCATTGCCGATATTTGCATCATGCCTTCCGCACAGGCTTCAACAACAGTCACTTACCGGAAGTCTTAAACAATCAAATTCCCGGATAAGATTAAACTTTTTCATTTTCTTCTTATCTAAAAGAAGTATTAACAAAAAATTGTTTAAAGATGAAAAAGATTTTTTTTATAGGTTTTATGGGTTTGTGCGCTGTTACGATGATGGCGCAAAGTGTTGACAATCAAAAGAGAGAAGGTAACAGGAGAAAATTTAATCCTGAACGGAGGTATGAAAGACTGAAACAGGATTTGAGTTTGACAGACCTGCAATTGGACAGTTTAAAGGCAGTCGAAAAAGAAATGTTTGCCGGTTTCAGGCAGGAAGCGCGGACGAAAAGCCGGGAATTGAGTGCGGAAAAAAGAGCAAAAGCCAAGGAACTGAGAGAGAAGGCTTTG
>JAITMT010000137.1 GCA_031277235.1 Tannerella sp. | reverse complement strand
TGCATTCCCAAACCGTATTCCGCATTGTCTTCAAACAGGGAATTTCCCCAGGCGGGACCGCGTCCTTCGTCGTTTGTCGTGTAGGGCGTGGAAGGCGCCGAGCCGGAATAGATGGAGGTACAGCCCGTTGCGTTGGCTACCATTTGATGGTCGCCGTAGAGTTGCGTAACCAATTTGATGTAAGGCGTTTCCCCGCAACCCGAACAGGCGCCGGAAAACTCAAACAGCGGAGTGGCAAACTGCGAATTTTTCACGTTGGAAGTAACGTCCACCAGCGATTGCTTGGTTTTGACTTCCTTGACGGAGAAATCCCAATTCGCCTGATTTTCGTATTGCGTTTCGATCGGAACCATGAAAAGGGCTTTTCCGGTTTTGTCGCCCGGACAGACGTTGGCGCAGTTGTCGCAACCCAGACAGTCCAGCACATTCACCTGAATACGGTATTGCAAACCTGCAAACTGCTTGCTCGGAACGGCGGACAGCGTAGCGTAGTCGCTCGGAGCCTTTGCCTGTTCATCCGCATCGAGCAGGAAGGGACGGATGGCTGCGTGGGGACAAACGTAAGCGCACTGGTTACACTGGATACAGTGATCCATTTCCCAAACCGGAACGGTCGAAGCGACGCCGCGTTTATCGTAGGTAGCCGTTCCCTGTTCCCAGGTGCCGTCTTCGCGACCGGTGAAAGCCGAAACCGGCAGGTCGTCGCCTTTCTGCGCATTGATCGTGCGGACAATGTCGGAAATGAAATCCGGCACGTCTTCCCGTTCTTCCTCTTCTACCCGGATATTTGCCCATTCGGCGGGAACTTCAATCTTGATAACTTCTCCGCCGCGTTCAACCGCCGCAAAATTTTTCTTGACGACGTCTTCTCCCTTGTTTCCGTAGGATTTTACAACAAATTGCTTCATCTGCTCCACAGCCAGGTCATACGGAATGACGCCGGTGATTTTGAAAAACGCCGATTGCAAAATCGTATTGGTGCGATTGCCCAAGCCGATTTCCGCGGCAATGCCGGTAGCATTGATGATGTAGAAATTGATGTTGTGTTCCGCCAGATATTTTTTAATATGGTCGGGCAGGCTTTCTATTACCTGCTGTTCGTCCCAGATGGTATTCAACAGGAAAGTACCGTTTTTCTTCAAACCTTTGGTTACGTCGTACAGGCGCAGATAGGGCTGCACATGGCAGGCGACAAAATCGGGGGTATTGACTAAATAAGTCGAGCGAATCGGCTTGTCTCCGAAGCGCAGGTGCGAACAGGTGAAACCGCCCGATTTCTTGGAATCGTAGGCAAAATACGCCTGACAGTATTTATTGGTGTTGTCGCCGATGATTTTGATGGAGTTTTTGTTTGCCCCCACCGTTCCGTCAGCGCCCAGACCGTAGAATTTGGCTTCATAGTTGCCTTCGTCGAGAATTAATTCGGCTTTTTGCGGAAGCGAGGTGAACGTTACGTCGTCCACAATTCCGATGGTAAAACCGTTTTTCGGCAGCGGCAGGGACAGATTTTCGTAAACGGACAGAATTTGCGCCGGCGTGGTATCTTTGGACGACAAGCCGTATCTGCCGCCCACGATAGTCGGACGGAGGGTAGAATTTTGCGCAAAGGCTTCCACAACGTCCATGTAGAGCGGTTCGCCGCTTGCACCCGCCTCTTTGGTACGGTCTAAAACGGCAATGCTTTTGACGGTTTCGGGAATCGCGCCCAGCAAATGTTTCGCCGAGAACGGACGGTAAAGATGCACGGACACCAGACCGACTTTTTCGCCTTTGGCAGCCAGATAATCAATCGTTTCCCGGATGGCTTCGGTAACCGAACCCATGGCGACAATGACCCGTTCCGCGTCGGGAGCGCCGTAATAATCAAAGAGATGATAGGAACGTCCCGTCAATTCGGAAAGTTGATTCACATAGTCCTCGACGATGCCGACCACTCTGTTGTAGTAAATATTGGAGGCTTCACGCGCCTGGAAATAAATATCGGGATTCTGAGCCGTGCCGCGTGCCACCGGATTTTCCGGATTCAGCGCGCGTTGGCGGAAGGCTGCCAGCGCTTCCCAGTCGAGCAGCGGAGCCAAATCTTCCTGTTCCAGCATTTCAATCTTCTGAATTTCGTGGGAAGTACGGAATCCGTCGAAGAAATGAACGAAGGGAACGCGCGAGCGAACGGCTGCCAGGTGTGCAACGGACGCCAAATCCATGACTTCCTGCACCGAACCGGTGGCGAACATCGCGCATCCCGTCTGGCGAACCGCCATCACGTCCTGCTGGTCGCCGAAAATCGAAAGGGCGTGCGAAGCGAGAGCCCGCGCCGAGACATGATAAACGCCCGGAAGCAATTCTCCGGCTACTTTATACATGTTGGGAATCATCAGCAGCAATCCCTGCGAAGCGGTGAAAGTGGTCGAAAGCGCTCCGGCTTGCAAGGAGCCGTGCATGGCTCCGGCAGCTCCGGCTTCCGACTGCATTTCGTCCACTCGAACGGTCTCGCCGAAGATGTTTTTGCGTCCGGCGGCAACCCATTCATCCACGTATTCCGACATGGTGGACGACGGCGTGATGGGATAAATCGCAGCCGTCTCGCTAAACATGTAAGCAATGTGCGCCGCAGCCTGATTCCCGTCACAAGTAATAAATTTCTTTTCTTTTGTCATAATTAATTGTTTATTTTATAGATGATTAATATTTTTAATAACTTATATTTAATAGTTTTTTTATCTAATTTATAACTACTGTCCTGTTAATCTTAAATAATTCTCCTCTTTGGAGTAGAACTGTTCCATTCCCGTTGGGAATAAAGTTTGGTAGAAAAATCGTCCGACCCCGGAATGCATGCCGTCAGGTATGCAACTCTTCCCTGTGCATTCCGGTAGGAATGTATCGCTCGGTAGAAAGGCAATCCACCCACAGGATGCATTCCGTACGGAATGCAACCGACAACGGGAAACATTTTCTACCGGGCGATATTCCCTGACGGAAATAGAATTTGACAATTGCCTGTAATCCTTATTTTTATTCTTAACCTTACTCATTTCCTGTTTTTTTCAATACAAAAAACCAAACAGCCAAAGCGGAATGACATTTTCTTCCTCCGTTTCCGGCTCATTGACTATATAATACAGATTTTTGTCGTTTCTGAAAGAACGGTTTCCCGGAATGCAAAAACGCAAATTGTTATGAATCTGAAAATCAGCCTGTTTCTTTCCCTTATAAACGTCCGAATCTTTCTGTATCTGGTTGTAAAAGAACGTTTTATATTCGGTCTGTTTGTCCAACGGCTTTGAATTGATAACACATTGCAAATTCGTGTTATAGGCATACACGAGCGCAGGCTTTTTCGGAAAATCCACGCCACTGTCGTACAGCATATTCACTAATCGCGCATCTTTCAAGTACTTAATGTAATTCATCACCGTCGCGCGCGAAATTTTCAAATCCTTGCTTAACTGACTGACATTCGGAGAACAGGGCGCTTCGAGCGACAGCAAATACAGCAGTTTGCGGATTTTTGACAGATAACGCTGTTCTATCTGCCTGATAAACAGCACATCTACTTCAAGCGTCATATTAATCGTCTTCAGCAGGTTTTCCGAATAATTGCGCTTTTCGAGATAAAACGGATAGAAACCGTGATGAAGATAGCCTTTGAAGTCCTTTAACAGTTTATTACCCAGATTCTTGCTGATTTCACTTGCAATATCCTTATGATTATCAATGATTTCCGCAAGCGTATATATTCTGAAATCCTTATTGTTCGTCAGATTCAAATACTCGCGAAAGGAAAAACCGCGCAGATAATAAACGGAGACTTTGTTCGCCAAATCGGGATTTTCCTCTTTCAGGCGCATCACGGACGGACCCGTAAAAACGATTTTCAAATCGGGAAAGCGGTCGTAGCATTTGCGCAACTCGCGCGACCAGTCGGGATACTTGAATACCTGGTCAATGAGCAACGTTTTTCCGCCCTGCCGCCGGAATTCCTCGGCAAAGGCAACCAGCGTCTGTTCCGTGAAAAAGAAATGATTCAGATTGATATACAGACACTCCCGATTGTCGGCGCCGAAAAATTCTTTTGCATAAGAGAGCAGAAACGTCGTTTTACCCACTCCACGGGAGCCTTTAATGCCAATCAGGCGGTCGTCCCAGTTGATTTCGTCCACCAGCCCGCGCCGTACCAGCGGCGTCGTCAAGTGCGTAAGCAGGTAATTATGAGTGCGATAAAATGCTTCCACTGCAAAATTTGTTACTTCTTAATATTTCGCCGCAAAGGTACGTAAAAAACTCCGAATTGCAAACTCGACTTTGCAATTTTAATATTTTTTAATAAATCTCCACATTGGAAATTACGGGGCAAGCCTTTGAATCTGAAATATTTATCCGAAGTTTTGATGTTTCTGCGCCATTGAGCGGAAGGATGCGTTTATGTCCGATCGTCGTGCCCGACGCAGCCTTCTCCCACGCTCCGTTTTTCCAGACTTCAATATCAAAGCCCTTGACGCGCTGACCGAGTTTTATAAATTCCTGAATAACAACGTAATTCACGGGTACAGGCTGTGGAAATTCAAATTCAATGCTGCCTGTTTTCACCAAATCGTCTGTTGCCCAGTAGGTTTCCCGATTGCCGTCCGTCAGGTTTTGAGCGCCGAACTGCTTCGATTTTCCCCGATAATTGTCGGCTTTGATTTGGGCTGTCGGGGCAAAATTATTGGTAAATGCCTTATCAATCAACGCTTTCCACTCCTTGAGAGACTGTACGTCGTTTTCGTGAATCAATCCCCGGCGGTCGGGCGGAATATTCAGCAGCAAATTGGCGCCGCGACCCACGGATTCGAGGTAAATCTTGAAAAGATTCTCCGCCGTGCGCACCATCGTGTCTTCCCTGGCGTGATAAAACCAGCCCGGACGAATCGAAACATCTACTTCCTGAGGCAACCACGACGTTCCGTCTTCCGAGCCTTTGTTCAGCAGTTGTTCGATGTTGGGCTTTCCCGCATACAGCGTGTCTTTGGTGATGGTACACCAATTCGTTTCGCCCGCAAAACCGCGCTCGTTTCCGCACCAGCGAATGTCGGGTCCCGCGTCGCTGAACATGAGCGCTTCGGGATTGAGTTCGCGCACGATTTGTTGCGTCGTAGCCCAGTCGTAGTAGGTTTTGCCGTCAATTCTGCGCATTTCGCGCGCTCCGCCGTAGTAGCCGTCGCCGCCGTTCGCGCCGTCAAACCATATTTCAAAAAACGGTCCGTAGCGCGTAATCAGTTCTTTCAATTGATTGCGGTAATAATCAATGTATTCCGGCTTTCCATAGTCGGCAAAATTGCGATCCCAAGGCGAAAGATAGGCGCCAAACAACAATCCCTGCCGCCGGCATTCGTCAGACAGTTCCCTGACTAAATCTCCCTGTCCGTTTTTGTAGGGACTTTGGGCAATATCGTGTTCGGTAAAGTCGCTGGGCCACAGGCAAAAGCCGTCATGATGCTTGGTTGTCAGGATAATACCTTTCAAACCGGCTTCTTTGATAACCGTAACCCATTGTTTTACATCGAGTTCCGAAGGATTGAAAATTTCGGGCGATTCGTCGCCGTATCCCCATTCCTTATCGGTGAAAGTGTTCGTTGTGAAGTGGATAAAAGCGTAGGCTTCAAGGTCTTGCCAAGCCAATTGATACTCGTTGGGAACGGGCAAAAGCGCTTCGGGTGGGTTCACTGTTTTCTGGCAAGCCGTCAAGACCGCCAACAGCAGGCATAATTGCGGTAAAAATCGAATATTCTTCATATTAAAATTACGTTGTACGACCCTGCAAAATTACTTCCTTTTCTTGAATCCTGCAAATTTCTTTGAATTTTGTATTGTTAAAAAGGGGTTGCCTTGGTTTTGACAATTTTTGCCGGGCGGTATTTATTCCATCCGAAACAATGACGGCGCAAAGCAATATGAATCCCAATATTTTTTCATAATTTCACAATCTTTTTCGATGTTAGACATTTCGCACCGTCGAAGATTCGGATATAATAAATTCCCGGTAGCAAATGTCCGGTATCCAATGTACAGGGTATCTGTTCCCGTTTTTCCAAAACGACTTTTCCTGCCGCATCGTAGAGAATGATTGTCTTTTCACGAGCATTTCCTGTTTTTTCTGAAACGGTTAAAAGGTTTTTTACCGGATTGGGATAGATTTGAACTGCATCCGCCGGGTCAATCGGGGTATTGGACACTCCATAATCACAGGAGTTATAAAAATATATCCAGTCATTAATGTATTCAATATCAGAATCATGATAACAGATCAATCCATGGTATTCTTCCGGAAGAATGTTCCTTCCGTGAAAAAGGGGATGATTGAAAATATCAACAACTCACAGGACATCATTAAAATTAAAGCAGGAAAGGTCAAGCAACGCTTAAACTGATAAAAAATTAGAATCTGTTGCTTCGTTGCAATGTCTCCCGCATAAATCAAAAACCCCAGCCCGAATACCTTTTTCAATCATGCTATTTCAATACCCGTCTGTTCTATTTCGTCAATAAATCCGGCATAATCGGTATCGCGGGCAACCAGGACAGGTTCTATCCGGTCATCTATCTGCCGGGTCAATTTCCACAATAGCGGTTCGGTTTGGAAGAAATCGTAATTGTCGTCCAAATGATCAACCACAAATGCCACATCAATATCGCTGTGTTTTTTTTGAGTTCCCCTGGCATACGACCCGTATAGCCAGCACGAGTCAATCATGACCGGAAAGACGGTATCAACAAGCTGTTTATAGTCCTTTACCTTTTGGATAATAGATTCTCTTTCGTCCATTGCTGCAAGTTTTTGGTTTGATTGATTATTTCCTGACAAATAGTTGGCGTCAGTCTTTTCGCTAATTCCAATTTGTAGTCAGGATAGCGTGTTTTTATGTTTAAGGGTTCTAACAATTTGCGTAATTCGTGTTCTTTAGAAACACCCTCACCTCCCCGCATAAATCAAAAACCCCAGTCCGATCAAAAACAGCACAAACATGCCCAGATTCAGGAAGTTTGATGCTTTGGGCGCATTTTTGAACTCTTTCCAGATCAGAATACCCCACAATGCCGACACGAGCGTTGCGCCCTGCCCCAGTCCGTAGGAGATTGCCGCTCCGGCTTTTTCGGAGGCTATCATGCTGAACGACTGTCCGATGCACCAGATGACGCCGCCGAGTATTCCGACCAAATGCGTAACCGATTTCCCCTTGAAATATCCGCCGATGGAAACGGGCGCGCCCTCTACCGGACGTTTCATGGCTATCGTATTGAAGAGAAAGTTACTCGACAACACGCCCAACGCAAAGATAAAGACGGCGGTATAAGGCGTCAGTTTTCCGGCGGCGGGCTGTGCGAAACTGTTTAAATCCATGGAGGCTGCGATAAAACGGTAGAAAAACGCCATGATAACGCCGGCGACAACGGAAATCAAAATTCCCTTTCTCGACACTTTTTTCGTGCCTACCAGAGCCTTTTTATAGGCTAATCCGTTCAGGATTATGGCGACGATAATCAACGCCACTCCTGTAAAAATAAAGACCGGCTCGCCTTTTGCCGCTCCGAAATAGTTGATTAGCACGCCCAGCACCAGCGCCAGTCCGATGCCTACCGGAAACGCAACCGACAGCCCGCAAATAGCAATCGCCGCCGCCAGCAGGATATTCGCCGCATTGAAAATAATTCCTCCGAGAAACGCGCTGCCTATATTTTTCAGGTCAGCCTGCGCCAAATCGGTCATAAAACTGCGTCCTTCACTGCCGATGCTTCCCAGTGTGAAAGCCGAAAGAACGGAAAACAGCAGGATTCCAATCACATAATCCCAGTAGAAATATTCATACCGCCACGTTTTGGCGGCTAATTTCTGGGTATTCCCCCACGAACCCCAGCAAAGCATGGTTACAAAGCAGAAAAGCACTGCCAGCGAATAATTTTGAACGATATACATAATTTATTTTTATTGAATGGTTAGTTGATTTTTTAACGGCGCATCGGAGTAAATCAATGCTTCCTCAAAATAAACGGACGCATCGGGAACGGGATTTAACCACTTGAATGTTACCGTGTGCTCTCCCTTCGGCAATTGGTATTTCCAGAACAGTTCGTTACGGCGCGTGGTGTAGGAAGTCGGTAAATTCGCCGTTTCCACCGGATTTCCGTCAATATACATTTCAGCCCGCGCCACATATTGATTGTCTTTGGAGCGAACCGAACCTTTGAATACGACGCCCGTACCCTCAAAAGTAAACGTTCCCGCCTCGATGATTGGGCGGTGGACGCCTGTCCGTTTTACGGGATAATGCCCTTCAAAAGATTTTTCGTAACGCACCGGCGCAGGCGACTGGCAGGCGATGGTTACGTCATTTTCGCCGACTTTCCCGCCGTTCCGTTCGATGAGTTGCAGCGCCTGGTCGTAACTCATTTGATACGTTTTATTCAACGAAATCGTTGTATAGGCAAAGTCCAGGTCTTCAACTTCCTGCAGATTTTTCATCCAAAATTCCGGTATTTGACTGTATCCCAGCATCGCGCCCAGTATTCCTCCGGCGGACGACGGATTGCAATCCGAATCCTGTCCGCAGCGGGTCGCAATGTCAATCGTTTTGTAAAAATCCTTTTCGCCGTAGAGCAGTCCGATGACGATGTAGGCGCTGTTAATCACGGCGTCAATATTGAACGGGACAAATACGCCGTCCGGACAGCCGACGTCCTCGCTCCATTTTCTTTCAACTTCAAACCACGTGCGTTTCCAGTCGTCCGGATATTGCCGGTACCAGCCGAGAATATCGTTGATACACTGATGGAAACGGCTTTGTTCAGGAATGGTTTTCAACGCTTCGGAAATGACAAATTCCACATCGTCCGAAACGAAAGCCAGCGAATACATCGCCCCCACAAACACGCCTCCATACCATCCGTCGCCATAATTCATGATATGACCGATGTTGTCGGAAATGGCTGCCGCGACATTTGGCATCCCCGGAGACATCAGCCCAGAATAGTCGGATTCTATCTGATAATCAATGTCATCGGCGTGTGGATTATTCAGCCAGTGCCCCGATTCCGGCGGCATGATTCCTTGCAGAATATTGTACCGCGCCGACTGGTTGGCATGCCACAACATATATTCCGCCTTCGCAAAAGCCATCGCAAACGAATCTACCGGAGCGTCCAGACCCAGCCGGTCGAACACGTCCACAAAGGTCAAATCCATGTAAATATCGTCATAGAGACCGGGAGCATTTTTGTAATACCAGTTGATTTGTCCGTCAGCCCAGTCAATCGGAACATAATCCTGTATCATCGTTCCGTTAAATCGAAATTCGGTCGGTCCGCCATACGTGCATCCGATGGTCTGACCTGCCCATCCGCCCTTGATTTTGTCCATCAAATCCGCCTTTGAGAGTTTGATTTCCGACGGAATAACTCTTTGTTTCGAAGCGTCGGACGGTTTACACGATGCAAAACCTGCCCAAATGAGAACAGGTATTGCGATAAGTTGAATGATTTGTTTCATGGTTATTTAGAGTTGATTATCAATTTCTTTGCGATAGGGAGCGGACGCCTGCGCGCCGATGCGGGTGACGGAAATGGCGGCGGCTTTGCAGGCAAAACGAACCGATTCGACCAGCGTATTTCCTTCGGAAAGCGCCAGGGCTAAAGCGCCGTTGAAGACGTCGCCGGCTGCGGTTGTGTCCACCGCTTTTACCGGATATGCCGGGACGACCGTCGTCTGCGAGTCGGTGTACAGCAGGGCGCCTTTGGAACCCAGCGTGACGACGACGTGCCGCACGCCCATGTCCGCAATTTTACGGGCGGCTTCCTCCGCGGTTTGTATGTCGGTTATTTTGACGCCCGAAATCATCTCGGCTTCCGTCTCGTTCGGCGTAATCAGGTAAATGTGTTTCAACAGCGACGGCGACAGGGCTTGCGCGGGAGCGGGATTCAAAATGACTCTTTTGTTTTTTCGGTGGGCCACTTTGGCTGTATATTCAACTGTTTTCATGGGAATTTCCAGTTGCATCAAAATGTATAACGCCTCGTCAATCACGGGTGTAATCTGTGAAATATCATCGGGAATCAGGTTTGCATTCGCCCCGGAAGCGACTGCAATACAGTTTTCGCCCTGCCCGTCCACCATAATCAACGCCACGCCGGATGGATTTCCCGGGTCGGTAAAGATATACGATGTGTCAATTCCCTCTTTTTCAAACTGCATGATTGCCTGCCGACCGAAAATATCGCTGCCGGTACTGCAAACAAAAGAAACATTCCCGCCTAAACGGGCTGCCGCCACCGCCTGATTGGCGCCCTTTCCTCCGGCATTCATCAGGAAAGTGCCGCCCAGAACGGTCTCTCCCGGACGGGGAAGAGTCGCCGTTTTGATGACCATATCCGTATTGGCGCTGCCTACGACCAGTATTCGAGGTTGTTTTGGTTTTTTCATGTTGGTAAAAGATTTTAAGTTTATTTGCCTGCAAAAGTACGCATATATCTTGGTATTTCCAAATGGCGGAAAATGTTTTTTTTATGCAAAATTAAATGACATTATCATAAATCAATTTTGCCCATTCATGCATCGATGCATATTGGGTAGTATTGTTAATTTAATATATATTCCGTATCTTTGCGGTGTTAAATCAAAAATTTTAAAGTTATGGATTGTCCCAAATGTAAAGGTACGGATCACTGCAAAGCCGGTTTCTCAGGAGACTGTCAACGTTATAAGTGTAAATCGTGCGATTATCATTACACCGTGGAAAAAGTCGGACGTCAAATTCGCAGAAACCCGCCGTATGGCTCTGGAAATGTATCCGGAGGACCGGGGTTCAGAAGTATCGGGCGTCTTTTGCGCATCAGTTACGGCATTGTGGAAAAGTTACAATGAATTTATTTCAGGAGAAAAGTTGGTACAGACAAAAAGGAGACCTGTGCGGTAGAGGGGTACAACAGCAGAATAAGGCATTATTTAGCCTGTTTCTAAAGGAAAACAAAATGCTACAGTAAATCGCGGGATATGATGAAACTATCTTTAAAGTTATTGTTTCTGAATCTAAATAATAAATTATATATATTAAATTAACAATTCCTGATCGGAAATTGCGCAGGCAGAGAAAAGAAGAAAAAAAAATCAATCTATATTTCAGATTATTAGTATATTAATTCTAATAAAAGCACTTCAAAGGACAAGAAAAATGGAGATATTTTCGTCGTTATCCAAAAGTTCTTTTGCCAAAAAATTGCCAACATAGAAAAGACAAAATACGAAAAAAGACAAAAAAAGGAGTTATTTTTGTTATAACTCCTTGATAATCAACTTGCGGTATGGACGGGACTCGAACCCGCGACCCCCTGCGTGACAGGCAGGTATTCTAACCAACTGAACTACCACACCGTTTTCGTGGTTGCATTTTTTCAAATGCGGCTGCAAAGGTACGGACTTTTTTTGATTCTACAACTTTTTTACGGAATTTTTTTCGTGTCCTGCGTAAAATTCGGGAAAGAAATCGGATTTTCCCGTTAATTTGTGTATTTTTGCACAATCTTTATCAGATTTGTATGAAAAAAGGCAGTATTCTTGTCATAGACGATAATAAAAATGTGCTGGCGGCGTTGCGTCTTCTGCTGACCGGTTATTATGAAAAGGTGAGGCTTTTATCGTCTCCAAATCAGATACATATGGCGTTACGGGAGGAGGTTCCCGACGTGGTGCTGCTGGACATGAATTTTTCGGCGGGTATCAATTCCGGCAATGAAGGGCTGTTTTGGCTGTCCGAAATTAAAAAGTTTGATGCGGATATTCCGGTCGTACTTTTCACGGCTTATGCGGACGTCGAACTGGCAGTCAAGGCGTTACATCAGGGCGCAAACGATTTTGTGGTGAAGCCCTGGGACAATGCGAAACTGTTAGCATCCTTACAATCAGCCTATTCCATTCGTCAGTTACGCAATGAAGTGAAGCAACTGAAAGATAAACAGTCTGTTCTGCAAAGCGAACTGAACAAGGAACCGGATATTTGCTGGGGCGTTTCGAAAGCGATGATGGCGTTGCAAAAAATCATCGAAAAAGTGGCGAAAACGGATGCCAATATTTTGATTACGGGCGAAAACGGTACGGGTAAGGAGGTCGTAGCCAGAGAGATACACCGTCTATCGCAGCGGAACAAGGAAATCATGATAGCCGTTGATATGGGCGCCATTGCGGAAACGCTGTTTGAAAGCGAACTGTTCGGACACGTAAAAGGTTCATTTACAGATGCTCAATCGGACAGAACCGGAAAATTTGAGGCTGCCGATAAAGGAACGCTTTTTCTGGACGAAATCGGCAATTTACCGCTCGCCATGCAGTCGAAACTTTTGAATGTACTGCAAATGAGACAGATCGTGAAAGTCGGGAGCAATCATCCCATTCCGATTGATATTCGGCTGATTTGCGCGACGAATCTCAATTTGCACGAAGCCGTCGAGCGTTCGGCATTTCGGGAAGACCTCTATTACCGCATCAACACGATACAGTTGGAGATTCCGCCGTTGCGCGACCGCGTGGAAGACATTCCGCAACTGGCGGCGTTTTTCCTGAAAAAATATGCCCGGAAATACAACCGGGAAAACCTGCAAATATCGCCTGCCGCCATGCAAAAATTGCAGGAATATCCCTGGGCAGGCAATATTCGCGAGTTGCAACATGCTATGGAAAAGGCAGTTATCCTCTCCGACAATCGCGAACTCGGAACAGCCGATTTTCTGTTGAGCAGCAAAATGCGTCTGGAAAAAATGAATCAGCCCGTTACGTTGGAAGAGGCGGAAAAAATGCTGATTATCAATTCTTTAAAAAGAAATAGCGATAATTATTCGCAGTCAGCCGAAGAATTGGGCATCACGCGCCCGACACTGTACAGCAAAATCAAAAAATACGGAATCTTCTGAACATGTTTAAATCCATACAGTCCAAACTTCAGACTTTCACGCTGTTACTGATCGTTTCAGTGGCGGGAACGACGTTGCTGCTGGCGCTTGAAAAATACATTTATGCCGTTCCGACCGTTATCCTGATGCTGTTTTGCCTCTCTCAATTGAGAAAACATTACTCCAGTTATAACCGGAACATTATTTTCCTGTTGAATGCCCTGGAAAACGGCGATTATACCTATCGTTTTCACGAAGGAAAACCAACCGTTCGGGAGCGGGAAATGTTCCAAATATTTAACCGTATCAAGGAAATTCTTGAAAATGCGCGGAAGGGAGTGATTGAAAATGAGCACTTTCTAAGTATTATTCTGGAAAACGTTGATACGGGGATCATTATTATGGACGACCGGGGAGTGGCTCAGAGCGTAAATCGCTCGGCATTAGATATGTTGGGTGTTCCGATTCTGTCGCATATCAAGCAGTTACAGATGGTCAATCCATCGTATCCTTCCCTGTTCATGGACTTGCAAGCGGGTGATTCACAGCAAATTACCCTCAGTAATGAAAAGGAAGAATTTAAGGTAGGCGTCCATGTTTCAAATATTTTGCTGAAAAGAGGGATGATGAAGGTTTTTACGATGAATAATATCGGTAATGAACTGGAATTGAATGAATTGCAATCGTGGACAAAATTAATCCGGGTGATGACGCATGAAATCATGAATGCCATTGCACCGATAAAATCGTTGAGCGAAACGATGCAAATCATGATAAAAAATGAGGAGAAAGATACCGATTATTTGAAAACAAGCGCTTTGGAAGCGTTTCAAACGATACGCGAAACGGCTACCGGACTGCTTACATTTGTGGAATCCTACCGCAAGTTTCTGGTTGTTCCGAAGCCTGAAAAACAGCATCTTGACCTCGTTAAAATCATAAAAAGAGCGCTTTTGCTCAATGACGTCATCATTCAGGAACAGCATATTGAGGTAAAAGTATCTGATAATGAAAATGTTATTGTTTTTGCCGATGAAAAATTGCTGTTTCAGGTTTTGCTCAATATCACCAAAAATGCTGTCGAAGCCATGAAAAATTCCGAATCTAAACGGTTGGAATACAATATAATACACTTAAAAAACAAAGTCTGTATTGATATTTGCAATTCCGGCGCGCTAATCCCGGCAGAAGTGTTGCCGAGCATTTTCGTGCCGTTTTTTACGACCAAGGAAGGCGGTTCGGGCATCGGACTTAGCGTGTCGCGCTACATTATGCGTCTGCACGGCGGCACGCTGCACCATTTTGTTACCAAAGACGGAATGACCGCTTTTCGGGTGGAAATCCCTGAAAATTAGGTCTAATGAACAAAAGTAATGAGGTAACGGAGAGAATAACACAAATTATTGATAATGAGGTTATTTCGTTGTTTGAATTAGGTGTAAATGAAGTTTCTAAAAAATACCGGCAAGAGAATATCAATATACAATAACCTCATTATCACATTATTTATCTGTTTTTTTATTTTAACATACTGTGTTCAAAAGCTTATTGAGACGGTTCCTTTTTCAATTTCCCGTCGATCATTAAAATCCGTTTTTCCGACCTTGCCTTTTCCTTTTTCAGGGCGTTGATTTCGCTGAGTACGAGCGCAAGTTCGTAAGTGGATTGGATGGCTTTTTTGTCATTTTCGGAGATCGTCAGCGAAAACGGTTTGCCGCCCGTATATTCGGCTTTGATGCGCTCTTTTATATTGACATGTATGAAATCCATGATACTCTTGCAGTTAGTACCTTTGTAAGTAACTACTTCCGTCGTGTTGCCGTTGTCCGTAAAACGGTAGTTGACGCCTCCGTCATAAGCGATGGCGGGCGTTTCGGCATACGTACCGTTGGCGGCGGACAGTTTCAGCCCGGTATGTTCGAGCGGGCGACCGCCGAAATAGACGCTTGCAACGTACATTTCGCCCTCCTCATTGACTCCGCAGCGGATGTAACTGCGTTCCGTATTGCGCTCTACGGTCATCGCCGGCGGGATGTAATTGCCGATTTCATTGTAGGCAGTGTCCTTCTCGAAAATGAAACCTTTTTTCAACGTATCCAGTTCCTTTTCGCGTATCGGCAGCAAACTGTCGCAATACGCGATGTTTTGTTCGCTTTCGCCGCGTTCGACCTGCCGCATCAGGGTAAGAGCCGATTTTCTCACTTCTATTTCCTTGGGATACAGTATATTAATAGAGTCCAATACGTTTTTTGCCGCAGCGAACTGTTTGTCTTCATACAGCGATTTCGCCTGGTCGAAAAGCGATTTTGCCTCTTTTTCGTTTCCACAACTTGCTGCAAAAATTGTGAAAATTATCAGTATTTTTGTATATTTATTCATATCTGGTTAAAAAATCTTTGGGGGATATTGCTTCTATCCCGATAAGTTGTTCGTAATCCTTTTTATTTCTTGTTATTATGTAATCAATATCATTTGACAGCGCAACATTCGCTTGAACTGCATCTTCAAAATCCGTCCAGCCGGAATATAAAGCACTAATAATTATCTCCTTATTAACATTTAGAATTTCAACTATTTTTACTAATTCAATAATGAAATTCAACGTATTTTCCTTGTTGTTCTCCCGTTTTAAAATATAAAAAATATCAGTAACAGTATTTGCAGAAATGGATGCAAAGATTTTTTTTTCAATGATTTTATCAAAGATAACATCAGCTTCCAAAAAGAAAGGCATTCTTTTTGCTGCATAATCAATAATTACATTAGTGTCGAGTAATACCTTCATTATGAATATTTTTCTTTAAGGGACTCATAAATAATGTCTTCATCGTTTACAGACGAAACGGTGAAAGCGCCTGCCCATTTTTTGAAATTGTTTTCATTTTTATCCGTATCTTCCATCTTCTTTCTCTTTTTGGGAAGGATAATGATTTCTACATCAGTGTTATAGAGAGCAGGATCAACAGGCAAGGAAAAAATTCCGTTGTCTGATATTCTTGTATCGAATCTATATTGTTTCATACGCTTTTGAGTTCATTTAGTTTGTGCAAAGATAAAAAATATTACCAAGTTATTGTTATCTTTGCAGCCAAAATTTCTTTTTTTGGATGTATTACAACGAAGAAGATATAGCAAAACATATTAATAAAGAGCCTTTTACGACTATTTCGGAGATAGCCGATGGTTTGGGATTTGCCTGTTACGTGATAGGCGGGTATGTCCGGGATATTTTTCTCTGTCGCACGTCGAAAGACATTGATATTGTTGCGGTTGGAAGCGGAATCGAACTGGCGGAAGCCGTTGCGCGGAAATTCGGCAAAAAGGCATCCCTGTCCGTTTTCAGGAATTTCGGTACGGCACAGGTCAAATACAGGGATTGGGAGATTGAATTTGTGGGCGCGAGGAAGGAATCGTATCATCACGACAGCCGCAAACCGGTGGTGGAAGACGGTACGCTCGAAGATGACCAAAACCGCAGAGACTTTACTATCAACTCTTTAGCATTGTGTCTGAACAGAAAAAGTTACGGCGAACTGATTGATCCTTTCGGCGGAATGGAAGACCTTGAAAATCTGCGGATTGTAACGCCGTTAGACCCGGATGTTACGTTCAGTGACGACCCGTTGCGCATGATGCGGGCGGTTCGTTTTGCGTCGCAACTCGGTTTTTTTATTGATCCCGAGACGTTTGAGGCGATAGAGCGCAACAAAACGCGCATCGAAATCATTTCGGAGGAGCGAATCGTGGAGGAATTGAACAAAATCATCCTTTCGCCCAAACCTTCGATTGGCTTTGATTTGCTGGATAAATGCGGGTTGCTGGACATTATTTTTCCCGAACTGTGCGCGTTGAAAGGCGCTGAAACCAAGGAAGGTATCGGACATAAGGATAATTTTTCGCATACGCTGGTCGTGCTGGATAGGCTGAGCCGCACGTCGGATAATTTGTGGCTTCGGTGGAGCGCCTTGCTGCACGACATCGGTAAACCCGTAACTAAACGCTTTGACAATCAACTCGGCTGGACTTTTCACAATCACAATATCGTGGGTGAAAAAATGACGGCAAGGATATTTCGCCGCCTGAAACTGCCGATGAACGAGAAAATGAAATATGTGCAGAAAATGGTGCATCTCCACATGCGTCCGATAAACCTTGTAGATGAGGAAGTTACCGATTCGGCAGTACGCCGTCTCCTTTTTGACGCTGCCGACGATATTGACGATCTGATGAAACTGTGCGAAGCCGATATTTCGAGCAAAAATCCCGAAAAAGTAAAACGTTACACGGAAAATTTCAAACTTGTACGGGAAAAACTCGTAACCATCGAGGAGAAAGACCGCGTCCGCAATTTTCAGCCGCCCGTCAGCGGCGAGGAAATCATGCAGACCTTCGGTTTAGCGCCGTCAAAACCGGTCGGAATTCTGAAGGAGGCAATCAAAAATGCTATCTTGGACGGTGAAATCCCGAACGACCGCGAAGCCGCCCTGCAACTGATGCACCAAAAAGCAGCCGAGTTGGGGATTGGGTGATGGGGGACTTATTTCGACCGGCAAATTTGAAGACTTTCCCATCCCATCCCAAGGCTGTTAAGTTCCAATCCTGTTAGAGATTATGTAAAGGTCAAAAAGACAAACCGGAATTCGTTTTTTTTCAAAACTCAACCAGCATCCGAAAAACCCGACCCGGGTTCGCCTGCCATTTTTCCATGGCTTCCTGCGCCTTTTCAGGAGGATAGATGCCACTGATGATTTCGTCTTTCGGAAAGACGCTTTTTTTCATGTAGTTCATTACGGCGCGAAAATCTTCGGGCAAGGCATTGCGCGAGCCGCGAATATCCAATTCTTTTTGTACAAAAAGTCTTGTTTCAAAAGCAATATCGCTTTTTGAGTAACCGATGCAGACGACCCGACCGGTGAAGGATACTTCATTGACAGCCAATTGATAGGTAACAGGAGCGCCTACGGCTTCAACCACCACATCGGGACCAAAGCCGTTGGTGATTGCTTGCAGGCGGTCGTGTACATTTTCGGTTTGGGAATTGACAGTAAACGAGGCTCCCAAGCGTTTTGCAAGATTCAGTTTGTCGTCGTCCACATCCACGGCAATGACCCGCGCGCCCCGCAACGCTGATCTCACGATTGCTCCAAGACCTATCATTCCGCATCCGAGTACCATAACGGTATCGCTGTCAGTAACTTTTCCCCGCTCAACGGCATGAAAACCGACACTCATCGGCTCCACCAGGCAAAAATCCAAAGGAGAAATTCCCGCGTCGGCGATGACTTTATGCCAAGGGACAGCCAAGTATTCGCACATGGCGCCGTCGCGCTGCACGCCAAGCGTTTGGTTGAATTGGCAGGCGTTCGGTCGCCCGTTGCGGCAGGACGGACACGCGCCACAGGCTGTATAAGGGTTGATTGTGCACGGCGTTCCCGGGAGCAAGTCGGCGGGAACTTTTTCTCCGACGGCTTCAATGACTCCGCCGATTTCGTGACCGGGAATAACCGGTATTTTTGCCAGCGCATTTTTGCCCGAAAAGGTGTTCAGATCCGAGCCGCAAAAGGCGACATAGCAGATTTTCACCAGCACTTCGTCCGGCTGCACGACCGGTCGGGGAATGTCGGTCAATATGATTTTCCCCGGTTCCATGATTTGGATTGCTTTCATTCCGACATGTTTTTAATATACGGTAATTCAATAAGTTCGCGGAAACGGTAAAATTTCCGGGCGTTTTCTCCCAGGAACAATATTTTTTCTTCTCCGGTCAATAAGTTTGATTTGACGACAAAATCGTAGGACATCCGGTAGGTGATGGCAGTGATGGTTCGCGGATAGTCCGAGCCCCACATCAACTTCTGGATACCAACCTGTTCGGCTGCTTCCCTGATTGCCCGAACCGCGCCCGAAAAAGGATAAAATTCGTCATTAAAAAGCCAGGTAATACCGCCCGACTCGATCATCACATTCGGATGGCGCGCTAATTTAATCTGTTCCAGCCATCCCGGACGGGTTACCATCCCAAAATGACCGATGGCGATGCGCAAACCGGGACATTCGGCGATGATTTCCTCCATTTCGGTAACCTGCGCGTTTCCGGGCGCCAAATCAACGGATAGCAATATGTCGTTTTTTTCCATCAGTCGAAACATTTGCATCATTTTGTCACAAGTGAGCATCACGCGGCTGTCGGGCATGATGAGCCGTTCCGCAGGTATTTTGAGGGCGCTAAAACCCAGACTGATCAGCGCTTCGGCATGTTGCAAATATCCGGGACGGCGGGCGTCCACCATGCCACAACACAGGAAACGGTCGGGATAGCGCTGCTGCACGTCCCACAGGTAATCGTTTTGCAGCCCGTCAATATATTCCTGCGTAATGACAGCCGCCGATACCTGCGCGTAGTCCATGTTGGAAAGGAAAATTTCGGCGGTGTTGCGTCCGTCCGCCATGAACGGAGGCAACATTTGGCGTATCTCTCCCATAAACAGCGATTTACCTCCTTCGAGCGTTTGGATTTTCATCCCGTTCACTTCCGTATCCTGGCGGAGCCACAGGTGAGCGTGAGCGTCTATGATTTTCATTTTATAAATTGAAAATTCGATCCATCAATTTCCATTTTTCGGCTGAACTTGCACCCGGCTCGCTCACCTGAAAAATCGCCATGTATTCTTCCCATTCCGCCTGTCGGGGCAACGTAGCCAGTCGGGTAAAAGCCGTATCCCAGTCGAAATCGACAGCGGTTTCGACAATCATAAACAGCCTTGTACCGATTAAATAAATTTCCATTTCCAAAATGCCGACACTTTTGATTCCTTCCGTAATCTCAGACCAGCGATTGGCTTTATCGTGGCGTTTGACGTATTCGGCAATCAGTGCGGGATCGTCCTTTAAATCAAGCGTTTGGCAGTAGCGTTTGGTTGGAAAATCAAACTTTTTTACCGGATAACCGGTTTTCTTTGTATTCATGGATTCAATCATTTAAAATTCAACTGTTTACCCAGGTATCGCGAAATCCCGGTTCGAATATTTTTTGTACTTCCCGCAATAAATCCGCATCCGGCGAAGTTTCGGCGTAACGGACTGTTTTCAAGACGTTTTCGGGACTCGTCGTACTGAACAGCGTGGTCGCTATCCGCGGATTGTGTACCGAAAAGGCAACCGCCAGTTGCTCAATGGATTTCCCTTTCGATTGGCAGTATTCGACGGCTTTCCTTGCCAAACGCTTCAACGCTTCGGGGGCGGGATGCCAGCCGGGTACTCCTCTTTCGGTGAGAAGTCCCATCGAATAGGGCGAGGCGTTGATGACTCCGATTTCCTTCGATTCAAAATAATCGAGATAATCGCTCAAAGCATTATCGTTCAGCGTATAATGGCAAAACGACAGAATGCTTTCGACCGTGCCCACAGGAACGCGGTCTATGACGTATTTGAAATGCCTCAGATTCAGATTGGTGATGCCGACGTGCTTTACAACGCCCTTGTCGCGCAGTTCGGTCAACGCAGGCAAAGTTTCGTTGCATACCGTTTCCAGGTCGGCAAACTCGACGTCGTGCACGTTAATCAGGTCAATGTAGTCAACATGTAGTCGCTCCATGCTTTCGTAAACGCTTTCGACGGCGCGGCGGGCGGTGTAGTCCCACGTATTGACGCCGTCCTTTCCGTAACGTCCCACCTTGGTGGAGAGGTAATACCTGTTCCGTTCGATGTTTTTCAGCGCTTTTCCCAGTACGGTTTCAGCCTGGTAATGACCGTAATAGGGCGAAACGTCTATAAAATTTATACCGTTTTCCACCGCGGCATGTACCGCTGCAATGCCGTCTTCTTCCTTCAGCGAATGAAAGACGCCGCCCAGCGAAGACGCGCCGAAGCCGAGGTTGCTCACTTTCATTCCTGTTTTTCCTATTTCACGATATTCCATAACTGTATAATTGAAAGTATAATTCGTAATTGTCAATTGCCCCCATGTTTCATCACTTCGTCCACGGCTTCCGATTCAAGATGTTCGCCCGGCTGTTTATCGAACGTGATTTTGAATGAATACGCAAAGTCGCAGGGTTTCGTTTTCGGGAATGACAGTTTCAAGCCTTCGCCGGTTTGCTGCCATTCGATTTTTTCGCTTGAGCCTAACAACTCCACGTTTTGAATTTGAGCGTCGGCGATGCTGTTTTTGTCAAGCGATTTTACCAGTACGCCGGCTTCGTCCCA
>JAITMT010000399.1 GCA_031277235.1 Tannerella sp. | reverse complement strand
AGCACGAAAGCGATAATGAACTGACCTACAACGAATCCCATCACCATTTGCAGATAGGCAAATCCGTTTGCCGCCACCATGCCCGGAACGGAAACAAACGTAACGCCCGAAATCGCCGAGCCAATCATCGCAAAAGCCACCACATACCACGGAGATTTGCGGTTGCCGGTGAAAAACCCCTGATTGTCAGCCTTTCGCCCGGTAATATACGAAATGGTCAGCAACAGCGCAAAATAGGCGATAATCGTGATTAGGATGATTGTCGGGGACATTTTTTTTCTAATTGATAATTGACAATGGACAATTGATAATGAGTATATTACGTTGTTTCAAGGAGGTAATAGCGCGGATTAATTCCTCTTTTCGGAAGGAATACAGCGACGCAGAAATTTCCCTCCTTTGGAGGGGTACTGCGAAGCAGTGGGGTGGTTTCTTTAGCGTGTAATTATTCGCGTTTAGAGTATCGTTGAAAGGAATTTCGCCCGTTCTCCCGTTTATCCGTTCACCCCAAAGAAAGGAAGCCACCCCGTCCTTCGGACACCCAAGCCCCCGGCTGTCAAGTTTTGAATTGGGCATTCCGTCAGGAATGCATCGCCCGGTAGAATGATTATCCATCCGCAGGATGCATTCCATACGGAATACATCCCTGACACGGCAAACATTTTCTACCGGGCGATATTCCCTGACGGGAATAGAACTTGACAGCCCTGCCCCCACAGGGGGAAGGGAATTTACAGATACTTTACTATAAATTAGGCCGTTATTCCTCATAAAGCAGGTACGGTTTGCGTTGCTGTTTGAATTTTTGGACGTCGTTGCGCCACATTTTTTTGATCTCGTCGGCTGATTTTCCGGCGATTATCATTTTGCGGATATAATCTACGCCTACCAATTTTTCAAAAAACGACGTGAAAAACGGATCGCCCATGTTCAATTTCTTGTAGGCGTCAATCACATAACTCAAGTCAAATTCGCGCGCCCAAATCTGTTTATCAGGGACTTCGCGCAAATCCACTCCATAACATTTTTGATTCAGGAGCGGCGGATTTTTCGCGCCTGCAACGCTTCGCGGCGTAAACGTAAACCGGTAATAATCTTTTAGTTGTGGATGTCCATACACTTGAAACGGAAAATCCGTGCCGCGCCCCAGGCTGACGACCGTCCCTTCAAACAGACAGGTGGAAGGATAGAGATATATCGCCTTCATATTCGGCAAGTTAGGCGACGGCGCTACCGGCAATTCGTACAACGTTTGATGCGTATAATTTTTGCATTTGACGACCGTTAAATCGCAAATTTTGCCTTCGGGAAGCCATTTTTCGCCGTTCACCATCAACGCCAGTTCTCCCATCGTCATGCCGTGAACAACCGGAATCGGCAACCAGCCTACCCCAGACTTGTATTTCATATCCAGAATCGGACCATCCACGTAATGCCCGTTGGGATTGGGACGGTCGAGCACAATCATTTTTTTGCCGTACTGCGCGCAAACGTCCATCAATCGCACCATCGTAATATAATACGTATAAAAACGCAATCCAACATCCTGAATATCAATCAACATTATATCGAACAGCGCCATGGATTCGGGGCTTGGTTTCTGGTCTTTGCCGTCGTAGAGCGATTTGATGGGGATTCCCGTTTTTTCGTCAACCGTACTTTTCACGTGTTCTCCCGCGTCGGCGTCTCCTCTGAAACCGTGTTCGGGCGAAAAAATAGCGACGACGTTGAATTTGTTCCGAACCAGCATATCCACAAGATGCTCATTACCAACCATTCCCGTATGATTGGACATCACGGCGATGCGTTTGCCCTTGAGCATCGGAAAATACTCTCCGGTAGAAGCCGCGCCCATTTTTACCCCATTTTGCGCATTCAATCCCAAAAACAGGAGGAACAGTGCGCCGATTAATGTTAATTTTCTCATATTAATAATTTTATAATTAATGATTTATAAAGATTCGTTCGACAAAGATACATCATATTTTTCTAAAATCATACTTTTGGTCTGTAATTTTCATTTCGTTACTTCATCTATCAGATAAAATATTGATTTAAAGGATATTCCGCCTGAATGCTCTGTCATTCCGATTTCGCAGGTGCGGCTGGTGGAATAACCTTCACGGCAGTTGCGCGGGATTTGTTCTTTCAGATGTCGCTGTCCGTGCGCATTGAGTTCGGGAACGGTAAAACCCCGGTCGCCGGCAAAACCGCAACAGTTGGATTCGATAAACGTAACTTCCTCTGCACATAATTGCGCCAATTTCAGCAAATTATCTTCCATTCCTATTTTTTTAACCGAGCAAACGGGGAAAACCGCTACTTTGTCTTTTTTGTGTTTGACAGGCAATTTGGGCATCACAAATTCCAGCGTAAACGCGATCGGATCGTAGATTTTCAGCGTTTTATTGCGGTTCGCTTCCTTAAACGTATAAAAACAGGGACTCATATCGAATAATACGGGATATTTGCCGTTATCGGAAGCTTTGAGCAACGCGGTTTCGAGTTCCTGCGATTTACGGCTGCCTTCTTCCTGAAAACCCTTGCTGCTAAAAGCCATTCCACAACACAGATTATCAATGTTTTCCGGATAAATGACGGTGTAACCGGCGCGTTGCAGCAACTCGACTGTTTTTCGTGTCAGTTCGATTTCATTCTTACCGTAATCTGCTGATTTTCCCATGGTTCTGTTGATGCAGGAGGGGAAATAGACCACCTCTCCCCCTGCCCCTCTCCACAAGGAGAGGGGGGAAGAAGCGTCCAATTCTCCCGAAGGGAAAGGAGTCCCTCCCCTACCCTTCCCTTTGGGGAGGGAGTTCTCCCCCTTTGGGGGAGTTAGAGGGGGTGTCGGAAAATACGGATTCCATGCAGGGATTTTTTTGAAAGAAACAGTTCGTAATAAGGATGTTATACTCAGCATAAACTTGTTTCCAAAAAGTCGCTGAAAAAAATGCACAACATTCAGCATCGTTCGCATTCCGGCAGTCGTCAACGCGAAATTTCGTCCTATCCGGACGGCTGTTTTTCGGGCGATTACCGACGATTCGTCATGACGTAACTGCTTGATATATTTGCCCGTATCAATTTTTACGGGACAGACCAATCCGCAAAGTCCGTCGGTCGCGCACGTTTCGTTGGAAAAATACCGGGAATCGCGGACAAATCGCTTCAGACCCGGAGTTGCGGAAATTGTTTTCAATCTTGCTATCTCTCTGGCTATCACGATTCTGTGGCGTGGCGACAGGGTCAAACCTTCGGCGACACAACTGGATTCGCAAAAACCGCATTCCATACATTTGTCAACAATCTCATTTACAGCAGGTAACGGTTTCAAGTTTTCAATGTGCACGGTAGGATTTTCGTTGATGATAACGCCCGGATTGATCAGATTGTCAGGATCAAACAGTTTTTTTATCCTTTTCATCAGCCGGTAAGCCGTTGCGCCCCATTCCTTTTCGACAAACGGCGCCATATTGCGTCCGGTGCCGTGTTCGGCTTTCAGCGAACCGTCGAACTGATTCACCACAATATCAGACAATTCGTTCATTAAATCGGCATACCTTCGCACTTCGCTTTCGATGTTAAAATCCTGTGAAAAAACGAGATGCAGGTTGCCGTCCATGGCGTGTCCAAACAGCACGGCATCGTTGTATGCGTGCTTCTTAAACAAGATTTTCAACGCTTTAGCAGCCTCCGCCAGCCTCTCGACGGGAAATGCCACGTCCTCGATAATGCAGGTCGTCCCCGTGTTGCGCAAGCCGCCAACCGACGAAAGCAATCCCTTACGCGCTTTCCAGTTGAAATTGTATTCCTTTGGCTCGGACGTAAAACGGTAAGGCTTAATGGTTTGAACCGGATTTACGGACTTGCGGACAGCCTGCTCCTTTTCCGACATCTGTTCTTCATTATCCGCCTGAATTTCAACCAATAAGACGCAGGCGGTTTCGGGCAGCGCGCGGAAATAATCAGGCGCCTCGGGGTCGTCTTCCACCGACCGAATCGAATCCCTGTCCAGCAATTCGACCGCCGAAACCGGACTTTTTTTCAACAGCGGCGCCGCCTCGCACGCCAGTTCTATCGTCTCGAAAATCAACAATGCGCAGGCTTTCAATCTATTATCCTCCACCGTGTTGTAGGTGATGTTCGAAATAAAAGCCAACGTCCCTTCCGAGCCGATTATCAGATGTTTAATGATGTCAATCGGATCATCGAAATCAACAAAGGCATTGATGCTGTAGCCGGTTGTATTTTTGATTTTGTATTTATATTTTATCCTGTCTGTCAGCGCTTTATCCGCCTTGATTTCGTCCCTGATCGCTTCGATTTCCCGAATCATCGCCGGATGCGTGATTTTGAAAATCCCGACGTTGTTTGTATTGGCGGTGTTCAAAACTGAACCGTCATACAAAATCATGCGAATATCGGCGACGGTTTGATACGAGTTTTGCGCTGTGCCACAGCACATTCCGCTGGCATTGTTGGCAGCGATACCGCCAATCATCGCCGCGTTGATGGACGCCGGATCCGGTCCGATCTTGCGTCCGTAAGGTTTTAGAAAAATGTTCGC
Source organism: Tannerella sp. (assembly GCA_031277235.1). Classification (GTDB taxonomy): domain Bacteria; phylum Bacteroidota; class Bacteroidia; order Bacteroidales; family Tannerellaceae; genus Tannerella. The sequence goes on along the minus strand of JAITMT010000399.1, from coordinate 6,077 downwards.
ACGCGCACCGATAATACCGGGTTCAAGCCTGATTTTCAATCCTTTATCCAGAATCTCATAATCCCGCCATTTATGCGAAGCAATCATCAAGACCGAATCTCCGACCGCCTGCCCCGAAAGGCTCGTCCCCGCCGCCCGGAAAGTAACGGGAATTTTCAACGCAAAGCACAGTCGGATCACGGCGATGGCTTCCAATTCATGATGTACCTGTACAATTATCTTGGGAATCAACCGGTACTGGCTGGCGTCGGTACTGTAAGCGAGCAACTGTAACGGATTGGTAATAATTTGTTTAGCCGGTATCAGTGAAGATATCTCCGCCATAAACTGCCTGTATTTCGCCGGTAATAGATTCATCGTACTATAAACTTGTTTGTTGTTGCAAAAGTACGGAATTATTTTTTATTTGAGAATTATTGGGAATATTTTTGTCGTTTGACTTTTTGACGCATCGTTATTTCTAAATTTTTATGAAAATTTCTATCTTTTTGTATATAATTCAAAAATTTTGTTTAACTTTGTAGCGATTTTAAAAAATTAGGGAGAATGAGAAACATTTCGAGAATATTAATTTTAAAACCGGATCTGCCTATGGATGTCTGACAATAAGAGCTTTAATCTCAATAGAATTGAGAATGTTATTAAAAAAAGATGGTTGACTGTCTTTTGTATTCAAGTTAAAAAAACAAAAAAAATGTAATATTAATAAAAATGAATTTATGTATGAAGACCAAAAAGTTTTTTATTTATTTAATCTTATGCTGTGTTTCAGTCGGCTCGGTTTGGGCTCAACGGATTACAGGTGAGATTATTGACAAATCGGATCAATCTCCGATTATTGGAGCATCCATCGTGCTGGTAAGCAACAAAACCGTTGGAACGATTTCAGACGTCAGTGGCGCTTTTTCCCTGGAAATTCCGGGTGGCACGAGTGAAATCTCAGTTTCTTATTTGGGGTACACAACCCAAATTATTCAAGTGAATGCGGCTCAATCTACCCATTATCGGATCGAGTTGGCAACAGACGCCATTTTATTGGACGAAGTTGTTGTTAATGTGGGTTATGGCGTGCAAAAAAAGGTCAATCTGACCGGCGCCGTATCAGCCGTTGACGTCAGCAAAACGTTGGAGGCACGCCCGCAATCCGATATTTCCAAAGCCTTGCAAGGCGTGGTGCCGGGACTGACCATTTTAAATTCAACCGGACAGTTGGGTACAGCGCCTACCATTTCCATTCGCGGAGTCGGTACGTTGAGCAACAATGCAACAAGCAATCCGCTAATCGTGGTGGACGGAGTGCCGATGGAGGATATTTCCTATCTGAATACGCAGGATATTCAGGACATCTCCGTGTTGAAAGACGCCGCTTCCACTTCTATTTACGGTACGCGAGCTGCGTTTGGCGTTATTTTGATTACGACCAAATCGGCAAAGACAACGGACAGATTGACGGTCAGTTATACCAATAACTTTGCCTGGGATACGCCGACCATGTTGCCGAACTATCCGGACGTAGCAACACAAGTACGGGCATTAAGAGACGCCAATGTGCGTGACAAATTATCCAACGAATTGTTTGGCATGAATATGGATGATGATTTTATAGCCAAAGCCGAGGACTGGAAACAGCGTCATGGCGGGAAAAAAGCCGGTTATCGGGAAATGGTTCTCGGAGACGACTTCGATATGAATCCGACTACGGGTGTGGGTAATTTTTATGCGGACTGGGATGTGGTAGGCATTATGTTCCGCGACTGGAAACCTTCGCAAAGCCACAATTTGCAGGTACAGGGAGCAAGCGGAAAAACAGCCTATTTCATGTCCATGGGTTATAACCACGAAGAAGGCGTATTCACATTCAATCCCGATAAAATGAACAAGTACAATACCATGATGAATGTAACGACGAATTTAACGAGTTGGCTGCAACTCGGCGGACGCTTCAGTTACAGCGACAAGATACTCAATAGACCGAATGCCCGGCGTTTGCCCTATCAGTATATGTGGCGCTGGGGTAGTTTCTTCGGACCTTATGGTACGTACAACGGATACGATATGAACAATGCCATCGCTCATCAGAAACAGGCGGGAGACAATGTACAAAACAATTCCTATACGCGGATGGGCGCTTTTTTAAAAGCCGATATCATCAAAGGTTTAACGCTGAATGCCGATTATACGTATAACATTGTGAATTTTAATCAGGATGAAGTCGGTCTTCCCGTTTATGCGCTCAATTCGTGGGGAGCCGATATCCGGACGCCGTCCTATATTTCCGCTCCAAGCGCCAGTTATTTGCGTCAGCAAAATACGCGCGATCATTCATACGCTTTGAACGTTTATGCGAATTATGCCCTTACAGTGGCAGAAAATAATAATTTCAACCTGATGGTAGGCGCCAATGCCGAAGAAGGTGAAAACAGAATGTTCTGGTCACGGCGCAATGTGTTGCTGGATAAGAATTTGCCGGAATTTTCTTTGGCTACGGGAGATCAAACTGTCGGAGGATCTCATACCCATTGGGGCTCTTCCGGATGGTTCGGACGCCTCAATTATGACTACAAAGGCATTTGGCTGCTGGAACTGAACGGTCGTTACGACGGTTCTTCCAAATTTCCGGCAAGTGGTCGTTGGGCATTTTTCCCGTCGGGTTCGTTCGGATACCGTTTAAGTGAAGAAAGTTATTTCGATGCGTTGCGGGAAACGATCAACAATTTCAAGATTCGCGGCTCCTTCGGTCAAATCGGAAATCAGGCAATCGGCGATTATATGTTTGTTTCAACAATAACCGGAAGGGCAGCCGGCGATACCTATTGGTTGGACGCCGCCGGAACGAAAGTCGTCGCCTATAATCTTCCCAGTCTGGTTTCTACCACTTTGAAATGGGAACGGATTCAAACATTGGATATCGGATTGGATATTAGTTTCCTGAATCAGTTCAATCTTTCTGCCGACTGGTATCAACGTTCGACCCTCGATATGCTGGCTCCGAGCAAAGTGCTGCCGCAAACGTTGGGCGCCAATGCGCCGGTAGTCAATGCAGGCGCTTTGAGAACGCGCGGCTGGGAATTGAGCATTGATTGGGGACGCAAGTTTGGCGAGGTGAATGTGTATGCTCAAGCCGGTATCGGCGATTTTAAGACCGTCATTACCCAATGGGAAACTGATTCTAAATTATTAAATTCCAATTATACGGATAAAGTATATGGCGATATTTGGGGATTTGAGACGGATCGCCTTTTCACAAAAGACGACTTTAACCTAAAGGACGATGGAACTGTTGAAAGTTACAAACCCGGAATTGCTTCCCAAACCGGTTTGCAACAAGGTAATTTTATCTTTGGACCGGGCGACATCAAACTCAAGGATTTGAATGGCGACGGCGTGATTGACGGCGGAACAGGAACCGCCGAAGACCATGGCGATTTGAAAGTTATCGGAAATACCACCCCGCGCTATCAGTACAATTTCCGCATTGGCGGCGCTTGGAGAGGTTTTGATTTGGACATGTTTTTCCAGGGCGTAGGGAAGCGTGACATTTGGACGCAATCGGCGTTTGTAATGCCGATGATGCGTGGAGCAGACGCAATTTATGCCAATCAGACAAACTACTGGTCTGAAGAAAATCAGGATCCGAATGCCGAATTTCCACGGATGTTTCCTACGAATGCAGGACAAGGTACGATTTCCGTAATAGATAGAGGTCAACATAATTTCTATCCGCAAACCAAATATTTGTTCAGTGCAGCCTATTTGCGCTTCAAAAATCTGACTGTAGGCTACACGCTTCCGGCGTCAATCAGCCGAAAAGCCTATTTAAGTAAAATCCGTGTTTATTTCAGCGCCAATAATATCATGGAATTAATTGATAATAATAAAGTTCCGATTGACCCGGAAATCAACACCAGCGAAAGTACATTAATCAATGGTGTTAGCAATAATGACTTTGGCAACGGAACCTGGGGACGAATAGATCCGCTGTATCGCACGGTATCATTTGGTTTGCAGGTTACATTTTAAACAGTAATATTCATAATAAAAACGATTATAATATGAAAAAATATATTTTATCAATAGGATTGGGAATCTTATCAATGACAGGTTTGGTCGGTTGCGACAGCATCCTGGATAAAGAGCCGTTAGACAGATTTACCAACGCGAATTTCTGGACAAATGCCGCAAACGTGCAGGGGTACGCCAATACGTTCTACAATGAGTTCACAGGGTATGGTAATGGAAGTGGAACAGGATTATTTTATTTTCAGACGCTGTCCGACGACCAGGCTGGAAACTCTTTTTCCGATTGGGGACAAAAAAATAATCTGACGACCAATTCTACTTGGAGCGGCGCTTATATTGAAATCCGCCGCGCCAATATCATGATTGAAAATGTACCCAACATTCAGGAAACTGACGCAGTCAAGAATCACTGGCTCGGCGTTGCCCGTTTGATGCGCGCGTATGAATATTTCCGGCTGGTACGCATGTTTGGAGACGTGCCTTATGCAGATAAATCTCTGGATATCACGGATGAAGGTATTCTTTACGGTCCCCGCACAAATCGGGATCAGGTCATGGATAATGTGCTGGAAGACTTGAATTTTGCCGTCGCCAACATTGACGACGTAACCAGCAAAATAACGTGGAGTCGAAATATGGCGCAGGCGATGAAAGCGGATATCTGTCTGTATGAAGGGACTTTCCGCAAGTATCGCAGATCGGAAGACGGACAGCCCGCTCCCGACGCCGCAGGTGCAACAAGATTTCTGACGGAATGCAAGACGGCTTGCAGCGCTATTATGGGAAAATTTACGACGCTAAATACTTCTTATCAAGGCAATTATAATTCTACCGATTTGAGTTCGAATCCGGAAATGATTTTTTATAAAGCCTACCGGCAGACAGTACTCGTACACTCGTTGATTGCCTACACTTGTTCCTCGACCAAGATTAGCGGTATGACCATGGATGCTTTTAACGCCTATCTGTTTAAAGACGGCAGACCTTTGGCTTTGACAGACGGGGATAAAAATATCATTGCGCCAATGATTGATGACGATCTCTCCATTGCAGCCATGCTGGATGTGCGGGACGAACGCTTGCGGCAAACCGTTGACCCCGTGTTAATGTATGTTGGAAATACCTACGCACGTTCCGGAGCCATGGAAATGACTTCTACTACGGGATTCGGCGTTTGCAAGTATGACAATACAAGCATTCCCGCAGATTTCCGGCGTAATACCAATTCAAATTATACGCATGCCCCGCTATTCTGGCTATCTGTCGTGTATTTGAACTATGCCGAAGCCTGCGCCGAACTGGGCGCCATCACCGACAACGATTTGGACATTTCCATTAACAAATTGAAAGACCGTGCCAGATTGCCGCATTTGAGCGCTACGGTTGGATTCGATGATCCCGCTAACAATCATGGTGTCAGCAGTTTAATCTGGGAAATTCGCCGTGAACGCCGCTGTGAATTGATGTTTGACAACTGGTTCCGTTATTGGGATCTGGTTCGCTGGCATCAATTGGATAAACTGGATTCTTCGGTTTACCCGGCTATCTTGTTGGGAGCAGACGTCAGAAATGATTCGGATAACGAAGCGCCTACCGTAGGAACCAATATCGACGGGAGTAACGGTGCAGTCCGTACTTATGAAAGTAAGTATTATTTATATCCGATTCCTTCCGGTCAAGTGGATTTGAATCCCCAGTTGAATCCGAATAATCCCGGCTGGTAATCATTCCATCAATTTGATTAACTATGAATCATAAAATCAGGAGGCTCTCAAGACAAAGCCTCCTGATTTTTTGAAAAAAATCCTTACTTTTGCATTCAAATATTCCATCATGAAAATTAAGAATCTGTTATTTCTATCTTTTCTAACAGCCTTATTGGCAGGCTGTTCAAGTTCTAAAAATATACAAACCGACAAACGGTTTCTGCGCGGCGTATGGGTGGCAACCGTCGCCAACATAGACTGGCCTACGCAACGCGGACTGTCCGTCGAACAGCAAAAGCAGGAAATGATTGAAATGCTTGACAATGTCAAAAAATACAATCTGAATACCGT
>JAITMT010000320.1 GCA_031277235.1 Tannerella sp. | reverse complement strand
ACAGTTCGTTCAGGAAGTCAAGCAGCAAGTCCTTGTTGCGTTCTTCGCCGAATAACTTCTTGAAACCGAAGTCGGTAAAAGGGTCTATGTATTTATCACTCAATTTTTCCTGCATGGTTCACAAATTTATTTTTTGCAAAAATACGGATTATTTTTCAATTTACAAAAAGTTTACCCTGTTTTACAGGATTTTTACTATTGTCTGTACGCACGTTTTTATTTAACTGCCCGCTTGCTGCTTTGACAGCGAAGCGTCCAGGTTCTGTTTAACGGCTGCCAGAAACGCTTCCGTACTCAGATAACCATCGCGCGTCAATTGCTCGCCGTGAATCAAAACAGCCAAATCCTTGGTCATTTTTCCCGATTCGACGGTTTCGACGCACACGCTTTCCAGCCGCCGGGCAAAATCTATCAATGCCTGATTATCATCCAGTTTGCCGCGATGCATCAATCCGCGCGTCCAGGCGAAAATCGAAGCAATCGGATTGGTCGAAGTCTCTTTTCCCTGCTGATATTGGCGATAATGGCGGGTAACGGTTCCATGCGCCGCTTCGGCTTCCACGGTCTGTCCGTCGGGCGTAACGAGCACGGACGACATCAAACCGAGCGATCCGAAACCCTGCGCCACCGTATCCGACTGAACATCACCGTCATAATTCTTGCAAGCCCACACAAAACCGCCTTCCCATTTCAGCGCCGAAGCCACCATATCGTCTATCAAACGATGTTCGTAGGTAATTCCCGCCTTCTCAAATTCGCTTTTGAACTCCTTTTCATACACTTCCTGAAAAATATCCTTGAAACGACCGTCGTAGGTTTTCAGAATCGTGTTTTTGGTGGAAAGATAGAGCGGATATTTCTTGTCCAAAGCAATTTGAAACGAAGACCGCGCAAAACCGTAGATGGATTCGTCGGTGTTGTACATGGTCATCGCCACGCCGTCTCCTTCAAAATTGTACACCTCCCAACTTTGCGTCTCTCCCTGTTCGTTGGTAAAAGTCATTTTCAGGGTTCCCTTGCCTTTGGTCAGAACGTCCGTCGCCTTGTACTGGTCGCCAAACGCATGACGCCCGATGATGATGGGTTTCGTCCATCCCGGCACGTAACGCGGCACGTTGCGCATGATAATCGGTTCGCGGAAAACGGTTCCTCCAATGATGTTCCGAAGCGTTCCGTTCGGCGATTTCCACATTTTTTTCAATCCAAATTCCTTTACGCGAGCCTCGTCGGGCGTGATGGTTGCGCATTTGATTCCCACGTGGTGTTCCCTGATGGCGTTGGCGGCGTCAACGGTTACCTGATCGTTCGTTAAATCGCGATTCTGGATACTCAAATCGTAATATTTGATATCAATATCCAGATAGGGCAAAATAAGTTGTTCCTTGATAAACGACCAGATAATGCGGGTCATTTCGTCGCCATCCAGTTCAACGACAGGGTTTTGTACTTTGATTTTAGTCATGTCTGTTAAATATTTTTAGATTAATTTTACTCCATTCACCGTGCAAAGATACATCATTTATTTGAATTTGAAAGCCACCGTGATATTGTTTGCATTCAAACCGTCCGTTCTTTCGTAATGGCTGTAACGCAGATCAATCGAATTGAAAAAGTTCCCGGTGTTTGGAACAAGATGCAGATTCAAGCCGATGTTATTGCTGTTGAATTTCGACAAATCGTGGTTTGACGTAAAATATTCATCCTCAGGATTTGCCGTACCGTACTCATTGAAATATTTCGTTGCCGTCTGGGCGCTAAACCGGTAAAACGGACTGACCGAAAAATTCGGAGTGATTTTCATGGGGACTTCCAGACTCGCCGTATTCGCCCGTATCCCCCAATTATCCCAATAGTAGCGGTAATAAACTCTGAAAATCAGGTTGCTGCCTGCAAAATAATGCAAACGCAATCCCACCGGAATTTTCAGGCGCGTATCGGGCAGTTTTTCGGAATAAACAGTGCCGTTGTTGAAATAAACGCGGTTGAAAGGCTTTGAAAGTATTCCCTGCTGATAGGCAATATCCGTCAGAACAGACAGTTGCAACCGCTGGTTGACGACCTGCGAAAAGGCGGCATTGATGCTGTAGGAGTTCTTGTTTCGCCATGTATAGGAAAAATAATCACCGTATTCATGGTCATGAAGCAAAGTGGCATTATCTGTTCCGCGCAGTTCCAACGGAGGAATCATCTGTCTCCTGTCAAAAAACGCCTGTCCCTTGACGGAAAATTCGCGATTGTTATCCATGGATGCTTTCACGAAGGAAAGTTCGCCACCCAGGGAAATGTAGTCAAATTCGTAGGAGAAATAAGCCCCCAAGCCGACGGTTCTGTTTGTGGGCAAATCCTTGACATTCCAATTCACGGACGGAGCAAATCTCCAGCCGAAAAGCGAGGAAGCCTGAGAATTGGCGTCAACAGTCGAAAGGTTTTGCAAAAGCGCACCCTGCGCGCTGTTTGCGACGGTTGTTCTTCCTTCGGGCGTTTTGTCTATGTATTCTGTAGAAGCAGACGTCCGGTGTTCCACGCCCAGATTGACGTCTATGGCATGTTCATACCGGTTGCTTTGCTTCACCAATCTCAAATCCAGCGTATTGGAAATATCGTTCAATTTTTCCGAGCCGCTTCCGCCCGTTATAGCCGAATGGTCGCCATTTTGACTGTAATATCCGGAGATGAAATTGACCTCCTCCACTTTCAACGGGCGATTTTCATATACGCTGTCGCTCTTTTGCTGAGCGCTGCCCAAAAAGCAGAGATAGAGCGCCAAAACGTTCAAATATATTTTTCTCATTTTCTTGTCTTTTTTTTAATAATATGTATAGCCCTATTTATTTCAATCCTGTCAGGATTGCATGTTTTTATAGAAAATGTCATGGTTCAACCTCCGTTCGACTCCTCCGGAGTCGTATATTCACCTGAATTTTGTTTTCTATAAATATTTGAATCCTTTGGATTCATTATTGCACTGTTTTAGGTGTTTATACGGAGATTCATTTTATTAATTGCAGCCGCAACCTCCGCCGTTTTTCCCGCCGTTGGCGCCGGAAGAACCTTCCCGGTAAAGCAGATAATTTGCCTCAGTTTTCTCTACTGTCCTATTGGCAAGCGTCATTTCGCTGTCGTTCAGATATGTTTTTTCGTAGGGTTTTACGGCTACGCAACCGGTTGTCAATATTGACACGAGCGCCAGTCCGACCCAAATTTTTTTCATATTATACGGATATTTTTTGAGTAATACATGTTGTTAAAATCGTCAATGATGATGCAGGATATGTCCTTCATCTGATTGATCATTCCAAGTCCTGCCTTGATTCCCATAACGGTTACGGGCGTTGCCAGCGCATCGGAAATTTCGGCATTCGGGCAAATAATGGTTACGCTCTTGATTCCCTGTATCGGAAAGCCGGTTTGGGGATCAATGGTATGCGAATATTTTTTACCGTCAATGACGGCAAATTTCTCGTAGTTTCCCGAAGTCGCCACCGCCAGGTCTGTTACATCCAGATACGAAAAGGGCATATCCTTGAAATCGGGATGCACGATGCCGATCGTCCATTTATGCCCGTTTTCGGGGATTCCCCATGCCGTCAAATCGCCGGACGCATTCACAATACCTGCTTTTACACCCATATTTTTTAACAGTTCTTTCGTCTTTTCCGCGGCATAACCTTTTCCTATCCCGCCAAAACCGATTCTCATCCCCCTGTTTTTCAGAAAAACGGTATTTTTTTCGTCATCGAGGATAATGTTCCGGTAATTGATGAGTTTCACCATGCTTTTTGCCGTCTTCCTGTCCGGAAGCGAGGTCATTCGGGTATCAAAATTCCAGAATCGCTTGTCGAGCGAACCGTAGGAAATATCGAAAGCGCCCTGTGTAAGCGCAGAAATTTTTTGGCTTCTTTTGATCAGTTGAAATGTTTCGTCGCTCACCTCGACGGCAGCGATTCCGGCATTTCTGTTGATGCGGTTCGTTTCGCTCTGTTCCTTGAAAGTGGACAGTTTTTCTTCGATTCTTCCGATTTCATCCACGGCAACTTGCAGGAACTGATCGGCATCCCTTGTCTTTTCCGCCTCGACCGTTATTTCAAAGCGGTTTCCCATCAATTTTTCGATACGCTTTTTCTGCATCCTACTTTTTTTCGATGTAAGGCAGGATTTTACTTTCCAGATATTGCGGCTCCATTTTTTCCAAACCTGTCCACTGCGCCAGGACTGTTCCGTTTTCGTCCAGCAGCAGAAATTTGGGAAAAAGCCCTTCCCTATTGTATTTCTCAGCCAGGGCTGCATTTTTCTTCGTATCATCAGCCGAAAGCATGTTTTTTTTCTGTCTCGGAAAATCAATGTTCATCAGCACCAAACGGGTGTGCGCAAATTCCTGAAATTCCTCCGTATCAATCACTTTCTTCTGGACGTTGATGCACGGCACACACCAGTCCGAACCGGAAAACTTCATGAAAATAAGTTTATGCCCTGCTTTCGCTTCCTGTTTTGCAGCCTCCAAATCGTTTGTGACGGGTTCTGCGGCATAACTATTAACAAAACTTAATATAAAAACTACAATTAAAATCTTCTTCATCTTTTTTTACTATTAAAACCATTAAACCATTGTGTACATTCTTGCAAATAACGAAGGGTGAAAATGATTTATTGCATGACAGAATAAAAATATTTTTACCCGGAAAAACGGGATGGCTGCAAGCGATAGTCCGGCGGGGTTTCAGTTAAAATAACGACTTGTGAAATGTGTTTTTTAACTTTTTTCAATAATAATTGTGAAATTCAAAAATTATAGTTACATTTGTGGTGATTTTTAAAAGTAAAAAAAAATCAATTATGAAAAAATTGCTTCGGACTATCACCCAGTAGTTTCAACTACTGAATGCAACTTTTGTTTTTGCAAAGATAGGAAGAAAATTTCTTTGGGTGAATAAAAATTTAATTTTGCTCTTGGTCTGTTGTTTAATTTATACTGTATCTGTT
>JAITMT010000309.1 GCA_031277235.1 Tannerella sp. | reverse complement strand
ACTTCATTGTCTTCATACATTTTTTCCATGAATGCATCATATTCATCTTCTTCCTCATTGTCACCGTCTTCTTCCAGCAGTTTGCGCTCTTCGTCCGTGAGGTCTAATTTTTTGGTCTGATAGGGAAGGTTTCTCCAGATATTAAGGATACTTTTGTCTTCGTGGAACATTTCTTTCAACTCGTCGTGCGTGTATCCGTATATATAATCATGGTCGTAAAAGGCATCCCGGTGCAACTGTATGGCTTCCGACTTAAAACTCATCGTATATTTGTTTTCGATGAAGAAGACGGAATCGTTTTCAATGGAATCAATAGCCATCAGTGTATAGACCTTTTCGTACTTTACACAGTAAACATCGCCAACCTGCGGTGATTCGATGAACAGTTCCGTGTTTTTCGTTTCCCGTCTCGCTCCCAGATAACCGAAAATCAATGTATTGGCAATGAATGCAATCAGCAGCAGCAAGCCTGTCCACTGCCAGAAGGGAACTTTCTGCCTGTAGCTGAAAGCCGCAATCCGCTTTTGTAAATCAGGTCCGGTTTCGCCTGCATGTTTAAATTCATGTCCACAGTGAGTACACCAGATAACCTCCCTTTTCCCGACAGGCAGAAGAGGAATCCAGAAAACATGCGCATGTTTCGAAAATACGGTACACGTAACAGTACCCTTTTGTCCGCAGTAAGGGCAAAATCTGTCTTCAAATACTTTTGTGGAAAGCCTCGCTTCCCGTGTTCCATAAAATATTATCATAATAATAGTTATTAGGTTGCAAATATAATCATTTTTTTACTTTTCCAATTTTATTTATATTTTCATTATTCTCCCCGCCGGCGCGGATTTGTAATCCGTGCCTTTTGACACACTGGTTGCAAACCGGCGCCGGCGGAATTTAATTTTGGATTCGTAACTGAATAGCTCTTATTACTTCTTCTTCTTCGGGTGATTTTCCTACCGCCCCCATAGCACCACCACCAATGGTTTTCGGCGGCATACCGCCCCAAATAGTATCCTGTGCCAAAATGGTTTCCTGCGTCAAATCGAGATAATATAAAACATAATAAACCTGTGTTGCCATACCACCATTGTCGTAGGTTCCTACGTCATTGTGATTCACAGCTAACCATACAATACCTTTAATATCGTTACCCGGGAAAAAACGGTCAGTGTCCAACTTTTCGTTTCTTTTCTTGTTGTACACGAAATTGAGCGGAGGATTGATTTCTTCAAAAATTGCTCCATGATCCACTTGTAAATACTTGCCATCCCATTGAATGGGTGTAGGATTGTAGGGAAAATCGTAAATTTGTTTTCCTCCCAACTGATTAAGCAGCACGGGCGAAAGTTGTAAGGTCAAAGCCCTGTCTTCTTCCAGATTTTTTATCCATCGAGAAAAGACCAGGAAAATACAGATTGTTGTTACGACAATAACAAGTCCGATAATTATTACTTTTTTCATTTTTAATTGTTTTTTAATTGTTAATTATTTAATTTTCAAATTACTCCACCCGCTACGCTTTGTAACCGGTTTGTAACCCTTCCATTCCCCGAGCTGCGCTTCGCTTGCAGGGGGTTATCCACATTTACCTCCTGCGGAGGCTGCAAGTCCGAAGGACTTGTACATGGATAACCCCGGGTGAGCACGGCGTAACTCGGGGGTACACAATTTGTTCAAACAGTTTGAGCGTATGTGATCAAGGTGTTTGAACGTATATGCTCAAGGCGCTTGAACGTATGTGATCAAGGTGCTTGAGCACGGGTGATCAATCCGCTTGAACATGCGCATCCGTTTTTACGGGTTTTCGACTGCCAGCGTTTTCGGATAAACAAACTGTTTGGGCGTCTTCAACCATCTGCCGCCGCCTGCATATTGCGTTACCACCTTCACCTGATAACTGCCCGCGGGCAGGTCGGGGATGAGGGCGATGATCCGCGCGGGCTTGTTTTCCACAATCACTCCGGCTTTGGTCTCCGCGCCGTTTTGATCTATGAACCACAGACCGCAAGCCGGACTGTCGCCGTCAATCTTGAGGTTGTAGCCTCGCACTTCCACTACGCCGCGTTGGGTCAGTTTCGCGTTCACGGTGTTGCTGACGCTGTCCTTCACTTCCTGGATGTTCGGCAACGCGGCAGCCGCGTTCGTTTTTTCAAACTTGATTTCCCCTTCCGTCTTGCGCAGGAGCACGCCCTTGGTGAGGTTGATGTTGAGTTTGTGGCGGTTGCCGTCGAACGTATCAAGCGGACTTTCAAACACGCCCGAAATCGAGAAGGAGGTGTTGAACAGCGGCAAAGTCAGGGAATAGCCCTCGAGCAATGCCTCGACAACGGTTTCTTCCAGACCGTTGAGAACAGCCAGAATGTCGGTGCGCGTCAATAAGGTACCCTTGTTCAAAATGCGGGTAATGATTTCTTCCTTGCCTAACGTGGCAATGCTGTGCGTCTGCGCCGAAAAGTCGTCGGGACGGTCGGTCAGCAGGTTTTCGGATAATGAGTACTGTAACATAATTATTTATAATTTGAGTATTTGATGATTTGAAGATTTGATGATTGCACCTCTCCTTTCTCCCCTCTTGTGGAGGGGCTAGGGGAGGCTTAGGGGTTGGGGAGAGGTGGTATTCCGTAGGGGCGCACCTGCGTGTGCGCCCGGTCTTGTGGGGGCAGACACGCAGGTCTGCCCCTACGGTGGAGGGAATTAATCCGTTGAACGGACTTATCCCCTCTCTTGTGGAGAGGGGCAGGGGAGAGGTGTACATGCGGCATGAAAACATGCCCGTAAAGCCCGTTTTTAGCCTCACTGCTGCATTATCCCGTCGAAAATGGCGTTTTCGGGGGGGGGGGGGGGGGTAAACCCCCCCAAATGCGCTGCAAATGCGGCGTTTGCAATGGGGGGATAAGGGTTCGGTATGTTGGGATTTGTATGTAGCATTTCTCAAAATTTCGGGGGCAAATATAATGATAATTTTACGGAATGCAAGTATTTTTGTGAAAAATTTTTGTTTTTCGTGGAAAAAGCATGTTTAATGGATAATTGATAATTGATAATTGACAATGGACAATGGACAATGGACAATGGACAATTGACAATGGGTACCGTCCGTTTGCGCGGATTTGTATTCGGTGTGTCGAATGGCACGGATTGCAAATCCGCGCCGGCGGGGTTTGTCCAATAATTTTCCCTTGTCCGTGGATTTTTGTTCTTATTCTAAAAATACTATCTCGTTATGAACAGATTCCAGTGATCGTCAATTTTCTTGTACAATGCATATTCATCAGGTCTTTGGATCAAATCGCTTAAATCAGTTTCTGTTTCTACAAATTTTTTATAAACATATTCATTTGTTCTATCTAAAACAAATTCAAAGCCTTTTGTGGGACCTCCTTCATAAAAATAAATGAATCTAACCGAATTGAAATTAGCAAGATAGCAGTCTTTTATTTGGATATTTTCCATTAATACTTTGCGCTCCTTGTCTCTATCAACCGGTAAAGAAAAACCTGTATTGCCATTTTCATCCTGTAAGGGAAATGGAAAAAACAAGAAAGTATCCGCAGAATAGATTCCATACATGGATTGCGCCAGCCTGTTAAACGTTTTTTCGTTTTGTCTGAAATGTGCAATCATCCGCTTATCGGTAGGTCGCAGTTCCGAATTTGACGGACAGCCCAACAGTCGGCATAATTCAAGATAGAGTAAAAGTGTTGCAAGCAATGCAAGCAGTATTACTGTAATTGCTATTACGATTAGGTTTTTCCGCAGGGTTCCATTATCGGGATTCTCAATCCTTTTCTTTTCCATTCCGTACATCATATCTTTTCTTTTTTTAACGGATTGCAAATCCTTTTATTATCCGGTAACGGAATGTCCGTCCCTGCGGATTTGCAATCCGCAGGATTCCATCATCAGGATTTGCAATCCTGTTATTTTCAATTTTGTGCATCATATTCCCTGTTTTAGCGGATTATAAATCATTATACTGTTTTGCAATGAATTGCAAATCCATTGCAACGGGTTTGTATTCGGTGCGTCGAATGGCACGGATTGCAAATCCGCGCCGGCGGGGGAATTATGAATTATTATTGAACCGGCAAAAAAAACAGACTCAAAATTAAAAATATTATATTAAACCATCTTCATATTGATAAAAATTATATACAACAATGTAAGAAAACAATGCCCCGTTATCATCCATTTTAGAAACCTGAACTTATGTTGAAATAAACATAACAGCAATCCGATAAGAAACCAAAAAATTATAATAGTGGAAAACCAAAGATATGATTCCTGTGTTTTATAATACCAAAGCCCGGCAACAGGTCCTTCCGCCCCGAAAGGATAAAGTTCAGGATGATTCAAGACCTGATAAAAATCCACACAGGAAAGGATGATACCGAACAGACAGAAGCCACCCCATATCGTTTTAGTTATCTTTTTCCCTTTATTTCCAATTTTGCAAATCATACTTATTTATCACACACTCCGTCCCTGCGGATTTGCCATCCGCAGGATTCCATTATCAGGATTTACAATCCTGTTATTTCCAATTTTGTGCATCATATTCCCTGTTTTTAAATTCTTCTACTGTTTTGCAAGGGATTGCAAATCCGCAGCGGCAGCAGGACTGTCAGTTCTAAAATTCAGGCATTCCGTAGGAATGCATCGCTCGGTAGAAAAGGTTGTCCGCCCACAGGATGCATTATCTCCCCTCCGGTCGATGAACGTTGTTTCCGTACGGAATGCAACCAACGATGGGAAATATATTCTACCGAGCGACGCATCCCTGACGGGATGCGGAAGATATCAGATGTATAATGTCGAGCATACATAAAATTTATATTGATAATTAATATTCCTTTCTAACTCTAACAGGGTTCCTTGCACCCGTCCCTGCGGATTTGCCATCCGCAGGATTCCATCATCAGGATTTGCAATCCTGTTATTTCCAATTTCACATATCATATTCCCTGTATTTTTTAGCGGATTGCAAATCCATTGCAACCGGTGTGGAATTACCATTCTTTCCGTCTCATTCTTTTTACGTTTATCTTCCTGTCAAGTATCAGGGCATTCAGTTCGGTTTCGGATACGGGACCAACTATAGTATCACGATTACAACACGCCAACTCTTC
>JAITMT010000292.1 GCA_031277235.1 Tannerella sp. | reverse complement strand
GTCCGCGCCGGTTATTTTGGAAATCTGTATTTTACGCACATCAACCAATTGGAACGAAGCATCGTTTCCAACAATTTTATGGTGGGATTCGTCAAGGAATTTGTGGCTTTTGGCGGTCGCGAAATGCGGAAACGGAATCTTTTCCGGAGCGCTTATTATTAATGTACGGGAGGAAGCAGGATGAAAAAAATCATAACATTCTTTATATCAGTTATTTTCCTCTTTGTGCTCTCTTGCAGCGTCGAAGACGAATATTCTTCCGACGCGCGCACCAATTTCGAAGCCCTCTGGAAAATCATTGACGAACACTACTGTTTCTTTGATTATAAGGACATTGACTGGGACGCCATGCACGAAAAATACAGCGTTCAGGTAACTGATTCGATGGATAAATATCATCTGTTTCAATTGATGGGAAAGATGCTGGCGGAACTGAAAGACGGGCATACCAACCTGATTTCGTCGTTCAACGTGTCCCGTTTCTGGGACTGGAGCACCGATTATCCCGACAATTTCAACACGGTCGTGCATAACAAATATCTGGGCAAGGATTACAATATCGCGGGCGGGATGGAGTATCTCATTCTGCGCGACAGCATCGGTTACGTCTATTACGGCGATTTTTCCAATGGCGTCAGCGAGTCTAACCTCAATGAAATGTTTCTGCATTTCAAAGACTGTAAGGCGCTTATATTCGATGTGCGCAACAACGGCGGCGGCGCGCTGTCCAATTCCGAACGCATCGCTTCGCGTTTTCTGGAAGAAAAACGGCTCGTAGGATATATTATACACAAAACCGGTCCCGGACACAACGACCTTTCCGAGCCGTATCCGATTGAATTGCAGCCGACTAAATATATCAAATGGCTGCGTCCCGTGGCAGTGCTCACGAACAGAAGCAGTTACAGCGCCACGAACGATTTTGTCAATAAAATGAAACTTTTCCCGCAGGTAACGCTCATCGGAGACAAGACGGGCGGAGGCTGCGGTTTGCCGTTCCATTCCGAACTGCCCAACGGCTGGAGCGTCCGTTTTTCGTCCTCGCCCATTCTCGACGCCAACAAGGAATATACCGAATACGGCGTGGATCCCGATGTAAAAGTTGATATTGAGGACAATGACCAACTCAACAACATTGACACCATCATCGAAGAAGCCATCGAGTATTTGAAGAAGAAAACCGAAGGCTCGAAGCCTGAAATTTCGAGCGCCAAATATTTCAATGAATAATTTTTTTGAAATTTTTGACACATCATAAAAAAATAATAATTACCTTTGCGGCACTTATTTATTAAAAACAGAAGTATTATTTTCATTATTTACAAACTTAAAAATTAAATTAAAATGAAGAAGTTAGTTCTGATTTTCGTGAGTGTATTATTTTTAGGAGTTACATTAAACTCCTGTAAACCAAGCGATCAACAATTGCAAACAGCAGTTGAGACGGCTCTGAAAGCAGTGCCCGGTATTCCGGAAGGCATCGTTTCGGAAGTTAAGGAAGGCGTGGCAACCTTGACGGGAGTCGTTGAAACCGAAGATGTAAAAGCAGCCATCGAAACGGCTGTCAAAGCGGTGAAAGGTTTGAAAAGCGTTGCGAACAACATTCAGGTCGTGCCTCCTGTTGTGATTAACCCCGATGAAACCTTGATGAGTACTATCAGCGCAGCATTCACGGCGGCAGGTTTTGACAAGGTCGTAACGGCAGTGCAGGACGGCGTGGTAACGCTGACTGGCGAAGCCAAAAAGACTGATCTCGAAAAGATTATGCAGATTGCCAACGAAGCGTCTCCCAAGCAAGTTCTTAACCAGTTAACACTCAAGTAACGATGGCTTTACAGGACAAATATGCAAGATTGATTCAGTATGCCAAAGATTCAGCCGTGGATGACTTGAGGGTTGTCGAGCAGAACAACGTTCTCTATGTTACGGGAACAACTTTCGCATCCGTGAAAAACAAAATCTGGGATTTATACAATGAGATAGACCCCGAAATGCGTTCCGGCGACATGGTGTTGAAACTGGAAGTGAAACCCGGCGGCGACCCCGTCGAAGAAGTGTATGAAGTCAAGTCGGGCGACAGCCTCAGCAAAATTGCAGGTAAATATTCGGGCATGACGTGGCAAAAGATCTTTGAAGCGAACAAGGATACGATCAAAGATCCCAATCTGATTTATCCGGGTCAAAAAATCAAGATACCTGTTTAAGTATCTAACAATCAGTTATAAAAAAGACGAATCGGTTTTATGCGGTTCGTCTTTTTTTTGTTAAAAATCCTCAAAAAAAAGTTTTCTTAGCATACATCAATGCGCGGGTTTGCTATTTGCCGTACCTTTGCACCGTTATACACAAAATCAAAAATTCACGAATAATGAATTTAACGTAAGCAATGTGAGGCAGGTCTGTGAAGATGGGTGCCTCACTTTTTTTTGAATGTCGGAATCATTTTCTTTTCCCTTTTCCTTTTTGAGGCGGCTTGTCGAATTTGACCGGTTCTATTTTCCACATCAGCGAAATAATCGCCGCTTGTCGTTTCAGCAGGTAGGCAGAGGGTTTGTCCGAATGAAACCTTCTCGGATTCGGAAGTGAAGCCGCAATCAATGCCGACTGCGGAGCGGTCAGCCTGTCGGCAGTCGTGTGGAAATGGGCTTCCGCCACAGCCTGTACGCCGAAAATCCCGTCTCCCATTTCGATGGAATTAAGATACACCTCCATAATCCGCTTTTTTCCCCAGACCCATTCAATCAACACCGTAAAATAGGCTTCAAGCCCTTTCCGAATCCAGGAACGGTGCGGAAAAAGAAAAACATTTTTAGCCGTCTGCTGCGAAATGGTGCTCGCCCCCCGCAGTCTTTTGCCTTTTGCCGCTTCCTGTTGAGCGATTTCGATTTGGTCGAAGTCAAAACCGTTATGCTCAAGGAATAAATTATCTTCCGATGCCACAACGGCTTGCACCAGATGCGGAGAGATGTTGGAAAGTGGAACCCATTGATGCTTAATGCGAATCTTCTGTTCAATGGAGCGGGTCAGCATCAGGGGGGTATAATAAACCGGAACATATTTATACAGGAATACAAAAAACAGACTCAGGATAAAAAACGCTACCAACAGATTTTTTATCCATCGCACAATACCCCATAATCCTTTTTTTATCCGGCTATAATTCATCCAAACGATGTAATATTCGCTGCAAACTTACGGGAAAATATTTGGATTTACAAGCGAAATGCCGGTTAGCCAAAAGAAATTTCGCTCTCCAACCTGTTTTTAAGCGAGTTATCAATTGTTTTTTCAACCAATCTTTCCCAGTTCCACTACAAACTCCTTCAGCCGCACATCCTGCATCGAGCGCGGAACGGACGCCCGGATAATATTCAACACCTCGTTCAGCATGGATTTGCGCACATAGTCGTTGCTGACCATCAGCGACGCCTCGCGGTAGGCGGATGTATTTTTGAAGTTGCGAAGATGAACTTGCTGTTCCTCGCTCAGCCGCATCGCTGACATTTCCGGGATAATCGTCATGCCTCCATTGTGGTCAACGACATGTATCAGTGTATCAATGCTTCCCGCTTCGTACTGCACCGCAGGAGAATTGTTTTTCGCCTTCTGTTTCATCTGGCACAGATGTTCGACCTGTCCGCGCAGACAATGCTCGTTTTCCAGCAGCCAGATGCGGTTAATGTCGATGCTGTCCAGATCCACTTCGTTTTCGGCATAAATTTTTTCTTCGGGAGACACGTAGGCGTAAAATTTTTCGTAGTACACCGGATATTCCGTCAGTTTGTCGTGATACAGCGGACCTGCCATCAAACCGCCGTCCAGCGTCCCGTTTTGCAGTTTTTTGATGATTTGGGCGGTCGTGTTTTCGTGCAGCGTCAGCGTGATTTCATTTCGGGTTTCGTTCTGACGGCGAAGCAGTTCCGGTATCAGATAGGGAGCAATGGTCGGAATAATTCCCAGCCGGAAAGCGCCCTTCACGATATTCCGTTCGTTGTCGGCAATTTCCTTGATTTGGCGGAAATGACGCAGCGCAATCCGCGCCTGTTCAATGATTTGCCGTCCGATGGGCGTCGGTTCCACGGGATGCGTCGAGCGGTCGAAGATCTTGATATTCAGTTCATCTTCCAATTTTTGAATCATCATGCTCAGCGTCGGCTGCGTCACGAAACACGATTCCGCCGCCCGCGCAAAGTGGCGATACGTGTCCACAGCCACCACATATTCCAATTGTTGTATGTTTATATTCATCTCTTAATAGATTTTATTGATGCAAAGATAGAAAATATCAGTTTGATTTATGTTATCCGCATGAAAATTTAACATTACATTTATATACAAATAACAATCCCAATTCTCTTTCGAACAGAAGAAAATCGCCCGAAATAGTATCATAAACTATTCCAAATCAAAGAAATGTCTCGAAAAATCGAAAACTATCCATTGAAAAATATTTGAAAAAACAGCATTCGATTAAAAGATTTTCACTATCTTTGGCGCGGTAAAACAAAAGAAAAAATATGGCAACGATAACTTTGGAATATAACGCCCGTAACCGGATGGCACAAAAGACGCTTGAATTCATACTCTCACTCGGAGTTTTTCGTACGAAAACGCCCAAAACAGTTCTGGAACAAGCCTTTGAAGATATCGACAAGGGGCGGGTTACCTTTGTGAACGGTCCGGGAAAAAAAACAGTAGGAGATGGCGGCGGAAAAGATAAAGCGCAAGACGGCTGACGAATTTTTCAAGGCTCTTGAAAGTTACGATAATTTTATCTATAATGCATTCAAAACCAACGTCTTCAAGAAAACTGTAAAATTATCGTATAAACGCAATCTGGATCTGAACCTGCTCGAAGAAGTCATAGTTACGGTAGCCAAAGGCGAGAAACTTGATGAAAAATACTTCCCGCATCCGCTGAAGGGCGCACATTCAAGTCACAAATGCAACTTTTTCGTTGCAAAGATACTTCAAAAAAATTCATAAGGTGTTAAAAAAACCGTTTTTTTTCGGGATCTACTGTTCAATTTGTGCTGAACCCGGTGAACATATTCATGATCAAGGATTTCAAAATCCGTTTTCTTCGGAATATATTGCCGGATCAGGCGGTTTGCATTTTCGTTGCAGCCTCTTTCGCAGGATTTGTACGGATGCGCGAACGCTCGGACTTTCACTGATTTTTTGATGCATGGCAAACTCCTTTCCATTGTCAGATGTCATCGTATAGAGTTGATTTCTAAATGGTTTCAGCAACTTTACCATTTCTTCTGCAAGTTCTTCGGCATTCTTTCCCGTCAATTTTGGCCATGTGGACAAAAATGAGGCTGTATCACCATATAATAGATTGATATTCTTATTTTTTGCATCATTTGTTGATTATGGGTAAAAAAAATGTATTTTCTGTGGTAGCAAAATCACCAGGAAAAATGGCTTTTCACAAAGCAAACAGCGTTACAAATGTTATGTCTGCGGCCGTCAATTTTTGGCAACAGAACGCTTTGATTTAGATGAGTTGTGGCAGTTGTATTCGAGCGGTAAACAGACTTGCGTACAACTTTCCGGGCGTTTTGGCTGTTCAAGCAATACTATTCAGCGCAAAATAGACAAAGTAGTTGTAGAACGGCGCAAAGAGTTTTCCGGGGTTGCGGTGGTGGTGATGGACACGACCTGTTTTGGTCGCAAATTTGGCGTAATGGTTTTCAAGAACAGCCTTGATGGCGTTGTCCTGTACAAACAGTATGTTCGCTATGAAACCAACGCCTTGTACTTGTCGGGTATTGCCGAAATCAGGCGCAGAGGCATTTATATTCAGGCTATTGTCCGTGATGGGCGACAGGGACTTTTTCAGTTGTTTGGCGATATTCCGATGCAGATGTGCCAGTTTCACCGGATACAAATTGTGTTGCGTTATTTGACCCGAAAACCGAAGACGCAGGCGGCAATAGAACTGAAAAAGGTAACGCTGAAACTCACAAAACAAACAAGAGAGGAGTTTGTTAATACCTTGAATGATTGGCATTTGCGTTGGTTGAATTATTTGAACGAACGCAGCCGGTCGCCTTCAACAGGCAAAACTTTTTATACACATAAACGTTTACGCAGCGCTTATTTGAGTTTGAAAAAACATTTGCCGTATTTGTTTGTTTTTCAAGATTATAAAGAGTTAATGATACCCAATACTACAAATGCTTTAGACGGTCAATTTTCTGATTTAAAGAACAAATTGGGCAATCATAACGGACTGTCTAAACAGCGTAAAATGAAATTTATAGATGGGTTTTTTAAGGCATAAAACTACCAAATTATAGAA
>JAITMT010000196.1 GCA_031277235.1 Tannerella sp. | reverse complement strand
ATGCTTTTTTCCCGATTTCATTGTTCGCTTTTATTTGGGGATCTTCACCCGACTTGCGCCGCTCTTCCCATGCTGTCCGTTCTTTCTTGCTATCGTATCCCCGTTGCGAGAGGTAATTATTGAAACGACCCTTGTATTTGCCGAACCAGGCATGTTTTTCTTCGGATGAAGCCGCATCCATTGCATGTTCGCGGGCTTCGATCATCCACGCCATGAGCTGACGTTTTTCTTCGGGTTTGAGCGTCGGAATCATGTCGCAATACGAATCGCAGGTTACTTTCACCACGCCGTAGGTCATGCCGTCTTTCACCTTGTCTATCTGTTCGGGACTGAGTTCGGAACCTAATTTCCCTATAAATTCGCCATGCAGATTGTAGAGTTTCAGATTCTTAACGTCTTCGGTGTCGGAACCGTCATGAATCAATCCCAACGATTTGTATTGATTGACGAGAATATCCGTTACCCGTTTATAGGCAGCTGTATCGCTAATATCCAGCGTATTGACTATCTTTTGCGAGCGTTCGGTCAATGTTTTTATGTAGGCGGCATCATCCTGTTGTTGAGCGTTGACCGTAGCCAGCGGCAGAAACAAGCATAAGAATAAATAGAGTTGTATTTTCATTTTTATAAAAGACTTTTCCTCCCTTGCAGGGTATCATGATTATTTTCAAGTTTCGTCCAATCCGTTTTCTTTTTCGGATCAATACCATTGATGTATTTCTCGATGTTGGTATATCCGTCGCCGTTCATATCTTTCACCGCGTCGCTTGCGTCGTTGGGATTCAGACCGTATTTCTTTTCCCATTCGTCGGGCATTCCGTCGTTATCTTTATCCGCAACAGGGGTGCCTTTATATTCCGGCAACCCGCCTACCTGACGGATATCGGTAATGATACCCTGTTTGTAAGAGTCTACCGGAAGGCGTCTTTTTACATAAGGGGTGGTAAATTCAGGTGCGTTCTCAACGTAGAACGGCTTGCCTGTTTTCACGGTATTGACAATCCGTTCGTCCACGGCGTCCCGTTTGGGAAACGTGGCTCCTACATTGTTCAGAACGAAAGTATAAGCCTCGTTGGCAGTCATCATGGTTACGGGAGGCATTGAGAAGGGTTCGTCCACGCGAATCTGCGCTTCAAATTTTCCGGCATCGGGCTCGTCCTCAATCTGTACGCCGCCTGCCCAGTTTTTTTCCGTTACTTTATCGTTGCCAATAGTAATATTTCCGTTTACATACGCTTTGCCGTAAGTTTCGGGTTTATTTTTGTCCCGGCTGCTTTCGGGTTTCAGGATACGGTACGAGATGGGTTTATCCGGGGGAGTAATGGGTCCCGGCTTGTAGTAATTATTGATAATATTATACAGACTTTTGTCATCTCCTCCGTCAACAGAACGATTCCACCAGTTGAATATCACGTTGTTGACAAAATTAAAATCTCCATCCATACCTACCGAAGCGTTCCGGCTGATATTCGAGGCAAACAGGTTGCGGGCAAACATGCTGTTGTGTCCGCCGATAGTAGCGCCGAAAGCGTGGTTGTAGCAATCCATTCCTTCGGTAAACGCCGAGTTTTGAATGGTAACATTCACAGTCGGCAATTTCTGACCATATCCGTTTTCCTTACGGTCATAAACATGGCGATAGATTGACATATTCTCGTCGAGTCCCCAACTGGCGGAACAGTGATCAATCATGATATTTCCGACGGCATTGCCTCCCATGGCGTCATCCCTCCGGTTTACGTCGGTTGTTCCCCGGCGGAAACGCATGTGACGGATAATAACATCATGTGTATCAATGAGAAAACTTTCACCTGTTACGCATATTCCGTCGCCCGGAGCCGTTTGTCCGGCAATCGTGATATAGGGAGCGCGAACATTAATGGGATTTTGTAGACGAATGACGCCCGATACATTAAATACCACAATCCGCGCACCTCCCGTTTCGCAAGCCTCGCGAAGCGTGCCGGGTCCTTCGTCAGCCAATGAAGTTACAACGATAACTTTTCCTCCCCGTCCTCCGGGCGTGTACATGCCGCCACCTTCAGCGCCGGGAAAAGCCGGAATATTACTTTTTATCAAATCACCGGGTTTGGAAGCCCATGGAACATAAGGTCTGCCTTGACTTGCCTCTTCCGTTACAATCGTCAATGCTTTTTCCCAAGCCAAGTTTGATTTGCGTTTTGCCTCCGCCTCCTGCCGGTTGCCTTGGGCTTTGACATCTTCCGGGATTACGGGATATTGTGCGAACAAAGGTAAACTTACCATTAAAATAGCCCAAACCGCCATCATTTTTTTACTGAAATAGAACATAAACATATAAAAATTTATCAAAATTAATAATTCGTATAGCAACTTACAGACGGTTTGTAATATCTTCCAAAACATCCGTATCCAATTGAACTTTCACCATGCCGACCGGATTGAAACGTCCGTTTACCCATGCCGTATATACTATCGTGTAGATATTATCTCCTTCGAGGATAAGGCATAATGGAGTGCGCATCACCGTCCACCATCGTTTTACCTTCGTATCGAACGGTATATACCGGGCAAGACTCCAGTGTAGTCCGTCTTTCGAAAGCGTGTATCCCATTTTATTGGGTAAATTCAAATAATCCGGTCCCCCATCGAATATAGCGATATACAGTCCGTTAGGCAAACGCGAAACAATCGGATTTTCTACAAATCGCGGATGAATGGAAGTGACGGGATTGATGTCTTCACCCATTCGCGTCCAGGGACCTTCCAATTTGTCCGATTTTGCCAATCCCACATACCACGCCTTCTTTTTGCTGCCTCCGTCATACGGATAATCCGATTTTGTTTCAAAAGGATAAGCCCCGCTGATAAACGCATACCAACCGTTTCCTGTATGATAGGGATAAAATGAAGCGACGCCTTGACGTCCTTCCCATAATTGAGAATCCAATCCCGGCTCAATGACGATGCCGATATCCCGGTATGGACCTCCGATACCTTCAATTCCTTCCACTTCCGATTCGCAACGCCATATACGCCCAAAGGAATGATTGGGTTCTATATTCCTGTCCGTCGTATAGGCAAGATAGAAGCCATACCAGCGGTTATTTTCCGCGCTAAAGACAGGCATATACGACCAAAGAGCCGAACGGCGGTCGTTCATCGGATTGTCTTCGGGTACAAGGGCATAAGTTCCGCTTGACTGAAGAATTGTGGACTGTCTTGTCCAATGAATGGCATCCGTACTTGTCCAGTGCCCAACCCTGGTTTTTACCCTGTCGTAATATTTGGAAATACCTTCCTCGCCGGCGCGTTCGGTCGGAAACATGTGGTACACGCCGTTTATTTTGACGACAGATCCGCCTTCAAAGCCGCCCTGTATGCCTTCCGTGCCGGGACTGCCGACATTGATAACGGGCTCGTCGGAGCCACCGACAACGGTAAACAAGGATTTGTCCTCTGCGAAACCTTCGATAAAAAATGCCTCATAATCCATCGCATCCGGTATTCCGGCATCGCGAAAGACCAT
This sequence comes from Tannerella sp., assembly GCA_031277235.1. Classification (GTDB taxonomy): domain Bacteria; phylum Bacteroidota; class Bacteroidia; order Bacteroidales; family Tannerellaceae; genus Tannerella. Next base: position 3,332 of record JAITMT010000196.1, on the reverse strand, counting down.
CCGCTGTTCCGAGGGGATTGTTCCCAATATAACAATCCGGTATCCCAATTCAGACGGGATGTCTATTTCATGTTTCCCTTTCCGGTATGCAACCGCATAGACATCCAAAGCCGGCAGTTCCGTGATGTTCATTGCATTTTCAATGATCGGACTTGCCGGTAATTTTCCTTTTCCGAAATTTATCTTTTCGAGTTGCCGGATTGAAGTTGCCATGTCGCCCTCAAAAGGAGTAACCGCAACGAGAAGATTGATATCGTTTCCGACAGTAAACTTGAAATTTGTCGGTTTCATATTTCCCTTTTTATCAACATTTAACCGTATTCCTTCCAAACCGGTAATTTCAGGAGCAACGGTTAATATGCTCCTGAAACTGCCGGCGAAAGGATTTCCGCAGACTTGAGTGCGGAAAGCGTCAAATCCGGGTGAATCCATTTCAATCTCTGCATTTTTCCAGGATTGTTGAAATGTATCAGTCCGGACTGACATCCGGTTTTGAAAAAATAAAAACAAAATAACGATAAACAATCTCATTGCCGGACTCCTTTATGATTTGTTGTTAATAGCCATTTGTGCCAAATTCTTCGGCGTTGTTTATTTGATTTAGGAATGCAGACGGAATGGGACGATTGTAATGTTTATCGGGATCGAAATTCCTGTAAGCGGCTCCGTTATATTTCTGCAAACGCTCTCCAAGCGCTCTGTGACGTTTCAATAATTCCCAGCGATTGAACTCGCCGCAAAGTTCTCTTGCATATTCGTCGAATACATCATCCATCGTAGCAGTTGTAAGTTGCATGCCTGTTGAAGTATTGAAATCGGCAGAATTCCTCACAGCCCGTTTGCGCAGGACATTCAAATATTCCGCGGCGGCGGCTCCACTGCCACCGCTTTCCAGGGTTGCTTCTGCTGCAATCAAGTATATCTCGGCCATGCGCATAACCATGATATTACCTACCTTCATCTGGAAATTATTGCTGACCCATCCGCCATCAAAGTTATGATTGAATTTCAGCATCGCAGGGAACAAGTTCGCCAAACTATTGGGGACTAAGCCATTGGTAGTAATAACTTCTTTATAGGTACTGCCCGTGGGATCTGCTGTTAAATTAAACAAATCATTGAGATTGACAGCGATATAGGCGCGTTCCTTCTTCTGCTCCGCGGTTAAATCCTCTTTACTTAAATAGGCTATAAACCTGTTTTCATCAGCCGCCAACGGATAAGGATGTACGTTGGCATTGGCAACTTCAATCAAATCTGCGGTTGAACCGGAAGTCGCTCCCTGCCTCCAGATTTTGGGACTGAACTGATAACCTCCTCCATAAGAAGTATTTATAGCATTCACATCCGCGTATGGATAAATCTTTTTACCTGTATGGGAAGGGTCTAATGCATACTTGGCAATAATATCCGGCGTCAATTCAACCGTTGCATCCGGATAGGTTACAAATGCCGCAGGCAGCGCTGACGTTATCCCCGACTCAATAGCCTGCTCTCCGGAATAATTGGTAAATGCCGTAACAAAAGTATTTTCCCAGCGTTTATCATATCTTGCGTCAAAACAGTCAACCAAATATTTTGTCGGAGCAATAAACTGCTGATTCAAACGGCCATAATAAGCGTTTGATGTATTCGGATTTACAGCCTTCTTAAATACGTCCGCTATACCGAAAGCATCATCAAATTTTGGATAAAAATGCAGATAGATATTCGGATTGTTTGAATTGCGAAACGAGAATGACGGATCGTGAGGGTTGGCTCCATAAGCAGTGAATAAGGCTTCGGCATTATTTCTGTTATTGGCGGCAGCGAACACCCGGGCGAAATCGTCATACAAAGCGGCGTTGTAAGCGGCCTGTCCGTTTATCAAGGATTCTGCCACTTCTTTGGCTCTCACCCAGTAGGTTTTACCGTCTTCGCTCAATCCTTCTCCCGCACCCTGCGCATAAACGCGCGCCAGGATTCCGAGCGCGGCTCTTTTGGTAACACGTTGAGGATTATTGTCATAAGGCGTTTCCTTCAGATTATCAAACGCAAATTGCAAATCGGATACTATTTGAGCATAAATATCGGGAATTTCACTGCGCTGGGGAGTTAGCGTCGTTTCAGTATCTAAAATCAACGGTACTCTGCCAAATTGAGCAACCAGCACGGAGTAATAGTATGCTCGCAGAAATCTTGCTTCCGCCACCAAAACGTTTATGTCGCCGGCAGTTCCATCTTCCAGTACACTCGCGAGCAAAATTGTTTTGTTGCAATTCCCGATCGAACCCCAAGCCAGATTCCATACCGTAAAGACATTACCATAACCGGTAGTAAGTCCGTTGTACGCTAAAAGTTCTCTGAAGTTGCCGGTGGCGTTCAAGCCGCGGGGTGAAGTCCATAAATCGGTGCCAAGTTCCGATAAAAACCCATACTGTACATTGATCAATGATGCCCAGAGTCCGGAATAGCAATTGGACTGGAAACTTTTCCAACTCTCAAATTTGGTGAGTTCGGAAGTTTCGGACACCTCAAGCGGATTATATTCGTCTAAACTGCAGGAAGATATGAATAGAGACAAGCATACTCCCCATACAACCCTATATACTATTTTATTAAAAATATTCATAATATTATTTTTTAACGGTTAAATAATTAAAATGTCACATTAAGTCCTACAACAATCTGTCTTGTGAGCGGATATTCCAGGGAACCGTTCATTTCGGGATCGTAGTTTTTCAGCAGAGGATTCTTCGCAATAATCAGCGGGTTGGTGATCGTTCCGTAGATGCGCAATTTTTCAAGATGGATTTTTGAACCTACGCTTTTAGGCAATGTATAACCCAAAGTAATATTTTTTATTTTGAAGAAAGACCCGTCCGTAAAATTCAATCCGGCGGAACCCAATTGCGTGGTAAGACTTTCCAGATAATTCATGACCGGAAAATCGTTGGTCGGATTGGTCGGCGTCCAGTAATCGAAATGCGTGGGAAAAGTCCTTGACGGGCTTGCATTGGTTGCAAATCCGTTGGGCTGATACCATCCGGGCATAACGTAATTGATCATCTGTCCCCATCTCATAAAGGCATATAAAGTCAGGTCGAAGTTTTTGTATCTGAATTCGTTTTGGAATCCGAGTATCCATTTCGGACTGTTACTGCCTAAAATTTGCCAGTCTGTCCGGTCTGCGTAGGTGTAAATACTTCTGTCAGCCGTCAGTCCGGAATTATATTTTTGCGCTTCCGCCAGATCGGTATAATAATACGTTTGCGTACCGTCTTCAGCCGTTTTCATGAAAACGCCTTCTCCGATCCGTACCATATTGGGCACATTTACATTCAAATCACCCG
>JAITMT010000184.1 GCA_031277235.1 Tannerella sp. | reverse complement strand
AAGAACAGACAGGGCAAGCAGAGCTGACGAAGTAGCGCAAGCAAAGTCCGTATTGAAAATATAAGGATTCAGGAGATAAAAATAAATGAAATACAGCGACATTAAACCTCAAAATATATATTATGTTGACTTTGAGCCAACCAAAGGGAATGAATTTCGCGGAAATCATCTGGCATTGGTTTTAAAGCTGAATAAAGATAAAAGAACCGCTGTGGTTTTGCCGTTGACAAGCTCGCCGAGCGGAGTCGGCGGTAATAAAATCTCATTGGGTTTTATTGCCTCATTGCCGTCTAATTTAAAAGCGTCCGAAACTTTCGCAGTTTTAGACCAAATAAGAACGGTTGATTATACGCGATTCAAACAAATTGACGAAAAAGGAAAACCTATTTTTCCAACTGTTTCAAACAAATTATATTTAGATATTTGGGTAAGTATATCAAGTGAAACACTTTTCAATATATCGCTTGATGAAAAATTATATGTATATGAAACTTTATATTTCCAAGCGTTAAGTAAAAAAATACAGGATTTAGCATATCATATAATAAAAGAACGGCAAAAATCGGCTTGTGTGAAAAATATTTCAAGCATAGAAGCTGAAATTCTTGAAATAATAAATAGTGTTCCGCATTGGTCATGGGAAAGCCACGTCAATAAAGATGTTGGTGAAGTAATCCATGAAATTCTAAAAAAATATCTTGACAGATTTTAATTTAGATGTTATAATTAAATCGGAACAAAGATTGGGGAGAGAGACCCCAACCTTATATTGATTGAATTGCGGAGAAAGACCGCAGACCTAAAGGGAGTGAATTAATTTTCACTCCCTTGAAGTTTTTACGGTTCTGATAATTTCATTAAATATTATTTTCTGCCTTATATCTCTTAACATACTTATAAAAAGTCGGTTTCTTCATACCAAGCAGCCGCATACACTCGAATGGTCGGAGCGTACCATCTATGACCTTTTTGTATTCTACCGCAAACTTTTTAAAATCGATGGCTTTCGGTCTGCCGTATTTATGCCATTCGCCGCGCTCTTTCATGGCTTCGATGCCTTCGCGCTGTCGTTTTTCCCGTTTTATCATCTCCGCATGGGCGAAAGTGGCGTACATCTCAATCAGCATATTATTTATCGTTTCCATGAGCATATCGGCAAGCGAGTTTTCCATAGACGAGTAATTCCGCAGCGTGGTCGGGATTTCTAAAATCATGATTCTGATGCCCGCGTCTTTAAAATATTGTAGCTCTTTCAGAGTAGCTTCTTTGTTTCTGCCTAAACGGTCAAGCTCCGTGACAATCAGGCAGTCGCCGCCCATCAGAATATCTTCTTTGAGCGTCTGGTATTTGGGGCGGTTAAAATTTTTGCCTGTTTCTTGGTCTGTGAATATTTTCCGCAGCTCTAATCCGTTATTCCGGCAGTATTCAGTAATCTCCGAGATTCCTCTGTCGAGATGCTGTTCTTCTGTGCTTGTTCTGTGGTAGCCGTATATAGCCATGTAATTAGCCTTTCCGGTATTTTTATCTTGCCAAATGGCGAATTAATTGGCAGGATAAAAAGTGATAAAATATTGTACCCGTTAAAAAAATCCGTGAAAATTCGGTAATTATCAATCATATTATACCACGCGAGTATAAAAAAGTCAAGACTGGAATTAAACCAGTCTTGAAATGCTTTTGCGGATATTTTGATACTAAAAGTGCGGGATTTAACGATGGGCTGAAAATGTAAACTTTTTTATTTTTTCACACCATAAATTACAAGGTCAATCGCTTCATTAACATTTTGTAAATCTTCTGTCAAGCTGTCAAGCATATTCGCGGCGGAAGCAGACTCTTCAGAAATGGCGGCATTAGATTGCGTAGTCTTTTCCATTTGCGACAGGGCAATATTAATCTGTTTTACACCGTTCGCCTGTTCTTCGCTCGCAGTACTTATTTCGCTTATTATTTTGCTCAAATTGTGAATTTCTGACATAATCGATTCCAATACTTTTGCCACTTCTGTACTGATTTCACGTCCTGAATTTGTTAAATATATATTTTTATCTATTATATCTGTGGTATTCGCAGCCGCTTCCGCACTCTTTTTTGCAAGATTACGCACTTCCTCTGCAACGACCGCAAAACTCCTTCCCGCATCGCCGCCCGCGCGAGCCGCTTCGACTGTGGCATTGATTGCGAGCAAATTCGTTTGAAAAGCTATATCGTCGATTGTTTTTATTATTTTAGAAATGGTGTCGCTTGATTCTTTGAGCTGATTCATCGAATCTACCATTTCCTGCATTTTAACTTTTCCATTGCTTGCTTCTTCTTGGGATTTTTGCGCGAGTTTAGTCGCTTGCCGCGTATTTTCCGCATTTTGGGAAATCATCGAGGTTGTTTCGTTCATTGTCGCTGATGTTTCCTCAATTGACGCTGCCTGTTTATTGCTGCCATCCGCGAGGTTCGCAGACGAATCTTTAAACTGGTTGGCAGAACTGGTTATCTCATTAATAACCCGATGTAATGATTCCGTCGCTTTTGTAAGAGGAATTGCTATCCTTCTAACGTTGATAATAACAATGGGCGTAATAATAAGGCACACGGCAAAAAACAAGCAAATCCACATAATCATTACCCAACTTCCGCTTGTATTCGTATGTATCGTTAATATCGCGCCAACAATTTCGCCGTTTCTGCCTTTAATCGGCGTGTAACGCCAAACGGCGGAAGTTTTTTCAAAATTATCAGTTTTAATGACACTGTTTCCTGTGTTCAGCGTGGCTTTTATATCATCGGGGAGCGAACCGATGGACTCCATATCTTCCGTATAAGAAGCGATAACCGGCTCGCCTTCCTGAAAAATAACGATTTCACTACCCGTCATTTGCTTCATCTCGTTTACCGTTGCCGTTTGGTCAATCCGTTTGGACAGAAACAATACGCCAATTTGTGTATTTCCGTCCATAATCGGTACGCCGGCTGTAATACTGAAGCCGCTGTTAAGAGTAGGGTACACATACGAAACAGACTGTCCTTTGATAGCGTCGGCTATAGCCAGAGAGGATATAATATTACCTGTATTATTCCGATTATGAACACGTGCCAGTACATTCCCTTCCATATCGGTATACGTCATCGCGTCGCAGTCGGTAAACTTAAAAATCTCCTCTGATAATTCTATAATCATATCAGCGTCCCTATTCTGAATAGCCTCTATCTTTTTTTCAACAGGATAGTCCGCTATAATCTGCGCGTAAGCAAATGTTGATACCCGCCAGTTTTCTACGGCAGTTTGAACTGTTTGCTCAATAGATTCTGAAACCTCAATACTATTATCGTTAAGTACTTTATTTGAACTGATTAATGCAACTACGATAAAGATAATTGCGGCAATCATTTGAAATCCTATAGTTATTAAAATAAGTCTGAAACGAAGAGACTTAAAATAATCTTTTTTCATGTTATAATTCTCCGCTTGATTTTATTTTTAATACACCGTTACATACACCAACGTTTGGTTGACAAGCTGGTAGGCGATCTCCCCGAATGTAATCGGCCCTGCGAATGCCTCAATGCTTTTCCCCTCCAGTTCGCCGTAGAGGAAATTCAGGATGCAATTACATGAGAAAGCCATACCGGAGTCGCTTATGCCTTCAAGGTGGTTGTGAAACGCCGCCGCATAGTCAGTGATATTTTTCGCCATCCTGTATTTAATGCCGCTAAACACAGGCGCGTAAAAGTTGACAACCCCGTTTTCTATGTCCTTGAATGATACGTTGACGCCGCTGCCCGAATACTCCCCGACAAGGGGCAGCTTGGTATCAATGCCGTTTTCCGCTATGTAGTCAGCAAACACTGTCTCTTTTCCGTCCACAAGGCATTTGACGACGCTGAAACCCTTCTTAATAAACTCAATGACCGGCGAAGCCGTATCCTGTTCAAATATATTGACGATATTGACGGATACCTCTTTTCTTTCCGGCACTTGCAAATGCAGAGCGACGGCTTTGTCGGAAAATGCTTTAGTACTCGTTCCGTCGACCGCTATCGGTGTCTGCCCCGGTATCCCGAGGTTTACGCCCGCAATCCACCCGGCAATGTTTCGCAGGAACATATTGCCGTAATCCGGCGCGTTCTCGGCATATTCGTGATGCACCTCGCTGTCAAACGGTACGATAACAATGGAAAAACCGCCCGCAAAGGAATCCTCCGCCAC
>JAITMT010000180.1 GCA_031277235.1 Tannerella sp. | reverse complement strand
CGGAAAAAACCTATCAAACAAGCAAGGAACAGTACGAATATGCCAAAAATCAGTTACATCTGCTGACCGAAGGATTTATTCCCTCAAGCAATGTCTCCAACGTGGTGAACGCAACTGCCGACGGCACAATTATCGACTTGCCGCTCGAAGAAGGCGCCGCCGTTGCCGAACGGAGCATGTTTCGAGACGGTACGAATGTGGCGTTGATTGCCCGGCTCGATTCGTTTCTTTTCAAAGGAAAAGTGGTTGAAAATGATGCGCTTGCATTGAGAAAAGGTAAGACTGTGAGTGTAATACCCACGTCTATGAACGGATTGAAAATTGAGGCGCGAATCCGGAAAATTGCTCCGAAAGGCTATCTTGAACAGGGTATTATGAAATATGATGTCGAGGCGATTTTCTCGTTGCCCGACAGCGTACACGTCTTTTCAGGATTCAATGCAACTGCTGAATTTGTGCTGGACGAACGGCGCGACGTGTTGACATTGCCCGAATCGTGCCTGATTTTCAATAACGATTCGGCATTTGTAGACGTACTGGAACAGGGCGAATTTCAGCGCAAACCCATCATTACCGGACTATCTGACGGCATTCATATAGAGATAGTTAGCGGTATTTCAGAAACAGACAGGGTGAAAAAATGAAAAAATCGCTTCCATCAACTGCCTGCTTTTCGGTTAAATGAAATTTTCTATTTACCCGAAAATCAAGGAACTGTCTCCATAACTGAGGAAACGGAAATCGCGCTTTAGGGCGTAATCGTAAATTTTTCTCCAATCGCCTTTTACGAAGGCAGATACGAGTAGCAACAGCGTACTTCTGGGCTGGTGAAAGTTGGTAATCAGCATATTCACGATTTTAAATTCGTAGCCGGGTGCGATAATGATTTGAGTAGCAGCCGTTAATGTTTGCAAATTCTGACTGTCAAGATATAGCAAGATATTTTGTAGAGCCTGATTTACAGAAATCTGCGGCAATCCTTCTTTATAAGGCTGCCATTGTCGGACGGTCGAAATGTCCGCTTCCTGCGTTTCCAATTGACAACCCAAGTAATACAGACTTTCCAGTGTTCTAGCTGAAGTCGTACCAACGGCTACAATTTTTCCCAAATTCCGGATAAGATGCTCAATCACAGAGCCTTTAACCGAAAAGAATTCAGTGTGCATTTCATGTTCACCAATCGTTTCCGTTTGCACGGGCTTGAATGTTCCGGCGCCTACGTGAAGCGTTATTTCTTCCCTTTGAAATCCCTTGTTATCAAGTTCTTGCAGCAATTCAGGCGTAAAGTGAAGTCCCGCCGTAGGCGCTGCCACCGAGCCTTTAACTTTTGAATAAACAGTTTGATAAGTCTGTAAATCAGACTGTTCCGTATTTCTGTGCAGATAGGGTGGAATCGGCAAGATACCCGCCGCTTCAAGCACTTCGGCAAACGTATAATTACCCGTCCATTCAAAAATAATCCTGTTTTCTTGATTATGAGTGCTGTCTTTCTTTGCCGTTAAAATGATTTTCTCTCCGCCGATTTCAATTTCTCGACTGAGAACGCCTGATTTCCAGCGTTTTTGATTGCCTGTCAGGCATTTCCACACGCAATTGCCGGTGGACTGAAAATTCAGTGCATAATCGTTAGGCTCCACCGGTTCGAGACAGAAAATCTCAATCTGCGCGCCACTGTCTTTCTTGAACAGCAGCCGCGCCCGGATAACACGTGTATTGTTAAACACAATCAGCGCATTTTCAGGTAAATAACCGGTAATTTCCCGAAAAATACTTTCGGAAACCGTTCCGTTCCGGTAAATCAATAACTTGGACTTATCACGCTCTGTGAGAGGATATTTCGCAATTTTTTCGTCCGGCAGCGGATAATCGTAATCTTCTATGTGGATTTGCTTGATTTGACTCAAAGATTGGAGAATTTGAAAATTTGAGAATTTGAAAATTCAAGGATTCAATTCGATCGGCAAATGGCGGCGAAACGATTCCTTAAAGGAAATCAGCGTCTCGGTACGCGCCAAGCCCAACGGCTGCAACTTGTTGTGTATGATGCTCAAAAGATGCTGGTTATTTTTCGCATAAACCTTGATAAACAGGTCATACTGCCCCGTCGTGTAATGACATTCCACCACTTCGGGAATTTTCGTCAGCGCTTCGGTAACGGTCGGAAACTGCTCCGGATTTTTGAGAAAAATACCCATGTAGGCGCATGTTTCGTAGCCGATTTTTTCATTGCTGAGCACAAATTCCGACCCTTTGATAACGCCTGCCGAGGTCAGTTTCTGGATTCGCTGATGGATCGCTGCGCCCGAAACATTACACTCGCGCGCTATTTCGAGAAACGGTTTCCGCGCATCATCCACGATTAGATTTAAAATTTTCCTGTCTAAATCATCAAGTATTATCTGTGTCATACCCATAAAATTTTATCATAAAACAACCGACAAAGATAATGATTTTTCATAAAAACATAAAGTATTTTAAAAAAAACACTACTTTTGCGGTAAATTTTTTAATTTATATACCATGACAAAGAATATTTTTCTCCCGTTTCTCATGCTGTTTATCGTTGCCTGCGGGCAAAAACAGAATGCCGATACTTTTGTCGGAAAGCACGGCAAACTGTCGGTCAAAGGCACTGTTTTAATTGATCAAAAGGGCGATACGCTCGTTATGCGCGGCGTCAGTTTCGGCTGGCACAACTGGTGGTCAAGGTTTTACAACACGAAAACCGTTGATTGGCTCAACGAAGACTGGAATTGCAACCTGATTCGCGCCGCCATCGGCGTAGAACCCAAGGGAGGCTATCTGACTAACCCCGATTTTGCAAATCAATGTCTTGATTCTGTGATAGATGCAGCCATCAAAAACGGTATGTATGTCATTGTGGATTGGCACAGCCATGGCATTCGGACGGACGAGGCGAAGGAATTTTTTACGCGTGTCGCCACCAAATACCATCAACATCCGAACATCATTTACGAGATTTTCAACGAGCCTGTCCGCCAAAGTTGGGAGGAGATTAAAGAGTATTCCGAAGAAATTATCAAAACCATTAGAACCATTGATAAAGAGAATATTATACTCATCGGATCGCCGCATTGGGATCAGGATATCCACATCGCAGCCGACAATCCGCTGGAAGGCTACCATAATATAATGTACGCGTTGCATTTTTACGCGGGAACGCACAAACAGGGATTGCGGGACCGCGCCGATTACGCTTTGCAAAAAGGTTTACCACTGTTCGTTTCCGAATGTGCCGCGATGGAGGCAAGCGGCAACGGACCGATTGACTATGTTTCCTGGAACGAATGGACAAAGTGGATGAGAGACAATCATTTAACTTGGGTGGCGTGGTCGGTTGCGGACAAGGACGAAACCTGCTCGATGATCAAAGACACGACCGTTCCCATCAGCGGCTGGTTGGACAAAGACTTGAAAACCTGGGGTAAAATTGTTAAAAATGAATTGGATACGGTTGTTTCGACCGCTAATTTTGTGAAAATTCGGGACGGACATTTTGTCATCGGCGACCAACCATACTATTTCATCGGAACGAACTTTTGGTACGGCGCCATTCTCGGCTCGACGGGGCAGGGCGGCAATCGTGAACGGTTGCAGCAGGAACTTGATTTTATGAAAGAAAACGGCATCGTCAATCTGCGCGTTCTCGTGGGCGCCGACGGCGTTGCAGGACAGAAAGTTAAGGTTCGCCCCACTTTGCAAACGGCTCCGGGCGTTTATAACGATACGATTTTTGACGGGCTTGATTATCTGATGGTTGAGTTGGAAAAACGGAACATGAAAGCTGTCCTTTTCCTGAACAACAGTTGGGAATGGAGCGGCGGCTACGGGCAGTATCTCGAATGGGCAGGACGCGGGAAGGCTCCTGAAATGGGCGTGTACGACTGGAAAAATTTCGTGAAACACGTGGCACAATATGCCGATTGCGACAGTTGTCACGAAATGTTCCTCAATCACGTTAAAAACGTAATGTATCGTTACAATCGCTATACGGGCAAGAAATATATTGATGATGAAGCGATTATGTCGTGGCAAATCGGTAATGAGCCGCGTGTTTTCAGCGATACGGGCAAGCCGGCGTTTAAGGCATGGCTGCGCGAAGCCGCCGCCTTGATGCGCAACATAGACCCCAATCATTTGATTTCCATTGGAAATGAGGGATTTATGGGTTCGGAAATGGATATGCAACTTTATAAGGACATTCATGCCGACCCGAATGTTGATTATTTGACCATCCATATCTGGCCCAAGAATTGGAGTTGGATAGATGTTTTAAAAGTCAGGGAATCAGTGGATACCGCGATTGTTCGCACCAACGATTACATCAATGTTCATCTTGCCGTAGCCGACAGTCTGCGCAAGCCGTTGGTCATCGAAGAATTTGGTTATCCTCGTGATAATCATAAATATACGCTCGAAGATCCTGTAACTGCCCGCGATAGATATTATGCAAATATTTTTGAGAAAATAGCGGAATCGGCGGCGGCAAAAGGCAGTTTGGCTGGTTGCAATTTTTGGTCGTGGGGCGGCTTCGGTCGTCCGAAAAACGTGTTCTGGCAGCCTTGGGACGATTATGTGGGCGACCCGTCGCAGGAAGAACAGGGGTTGAACTCGATTTTCGACACGGATTCCACGATTCTTTTGAT